>CALXEN010000033.1 GCA_944387325.1 uncultured Clostridia bacterium
ATGAACATTTTGTATGCGGCCAGCGAAGCGGCCCCTTTCGCCAAAAGCGGCGGTTTGGCCGATGTGGCAGGCGCCCTGCCCAAGGCTTTGGTCAAGGACGGTGTGGATTGCCGGGTGGTGATCCCCCTGTACGAGGACCTGAAATTCAAGGATGAGCTCCAGTACATCACCAACTTTGGCGTGCCGGTTGGTTGGCGGAGTCAGTACTGCGGCCTGTTCTCCTGCGTCAAGGATGGGGTCACCTTCTATTTCCTGGACAACGAGTATTACTTCAAGCGCAGCGGCCTCTATGGCTTCTACGATGACGGCGAGCGGTTTGCTTTCTTCTCCCGTGCCGTGCTGGAGATGCTCTTCTACCTGGATTGGAACCCCAACATCATCAACTGCAACGACTGGCAGACGGCTCTGACTCCCGTCTACCTGAACCTGTACTACCGGCATCTGGACAAGTTCAATCACATCAAAACCGTCTTCACCATCCACAACATTGCTTACCAGGGCAAATACGGCCTGGAGATCCTGGAGGACACCTGCGGCATCAATGCACGGGATGCCCACATTGTGGAGTTTGACGGTTGCGCCAACTTCATGAAGGGCGCCATTGAAAGCGCTGACAAGATTACCACTGTCAGCCCAACCTATGCCCAGGAGATTCTGGATCCCTGGTTCAGCCATGGGCTGGACGGTCTGCTCCGGCAGAAGCAGTACAAGCTCTGCGGGATCCTTAACGGCATCGATACCGTTGTCAATGACCCGGCTACCGATCCCAACATTGCGGCCAATTATGACTCCACCAACTTCCAGGAAGGGAAGGCCGCCTGCAAGAAGGCCCTCCAGGAAAAGTTCAACCTGAACCAGGATGACAGCCCCATTATGGCTATGGTCAGCCGTCTGGTAGGGCATAAGGGTGTGGATCTGGTCCGGGATATTGCGGAGGGGCTTATTGACCAGGGGATCCAGCTGGTGGTATTGGGCACCGGCGAGTACGCCTATGAGGCATTCTTCAGCGATATGGCCGCCCGCCATCCCGGTCGGGTAGGCACCTTCATCGGCTTCAACGCCAAGCTGGCTCAGGAGATCTACGCCGGGGCCGACATCTTCCTCATGCCCTCCAAGAGCGAGCCCTGCGGCTTGGCCCAGATGGTGGCCTGCCGCTACGGCACCATCCCGGTGGTCCGGGAGACCGGCGGCCTGCGGGATTCCATCCACGACAGCGGGGACGGCTACGGCAACGGTTTCACCTTTGCCAACTACAACGCCCACGAGCTGTACGAGGCCTGCTGGCGTGCCAAGGAAGGGTACTGGCAGCATGAGGGCTGGCAGATCCTGGTGAAGCGTGCCATGGAGTGCGACTTCAGCTGGGACGTCTCCGCCAAAAGCTATGAGGGCCTCTATAACGAGGTCGTCTCCCTCTGGTAAGGGCACACAGAAAATACAAGGTCTTATAAAAAGCGGCCGGTCCCGGGAAAAGCCCCCGGGACCGGCCCTCTCCCAAACAAAAACGCCGTCCCGGCCGGGACGGCGTTTTTGTTTCTGTCACAGTTCTTGATGGGGGATCTTGGGCAGGTCCAGCTGCCAGAGGGTGGCGGCCATCCGGACGGCAAAGACCAGAACAATCACCACGGCACTGGAAACGGGGGAGGAAACCCCCTCCCGCCAGAGGAGAAAGTAGACCAGACTCCCGAAAATGGCGGCCAGGGCATAGATGTGCTTTACAAAGATGGAGGGGATCTCCCGGCAGAAGATATCCCGGAGGACGCCTCCTCCCACCCCGGTGATGGTCCCCAGGGAGACACAGAGGAGCATACTGCCTGACCCGGTGTCCAGCCCTGCCTGGGTCCCCACGGCGGCAAAGGCCCCCAAGCCCAGTGCGTCAAAGAGGTTGACAATCTGGTCAAAGCCCTTCCAGGAGGTATCTTTCCGCCGGAGAAAATTCCACTCACAGAGGAGGAACATCCCCACAGCCCCGGCCAGGGCCAGCAGAATCATGGGCCCGTCCCCGAACACCCGGGGCGGGGTAAATCCCAACAACAGGTCCCGGACGATGCCTCCGCCAAAAGCGGTGGTCAGTCCCATCATCAGGACCCCGAACAGGTCCATCCCTTTTTGGATGGCCTTAGCAGCCCCCGCCAGGGAAAAGGCCAGGGTACCCAGCAGTTCCACCCAGCCCAGCAGAGTGAATTCCATCTCAGTTCTTCAGGGCCTGCATGGGAGCGGGCACCCGTCCGCCCCGGTGGATGAAAACGTCGGGGGCATACTTGCTGATGGGCATGATGGGCGCATAGCCCAGCAACCCTCCAAAGTCCAGCACGTCCCCGGCTTTGTGGCCGATGGCGGGGATGACCCGGACGGCGGTAGTCTTGCTGTTTACCATTCCAATGGCGGCCTCGTCCGCAATGAGGGCGCTGATGACCTCGGCGGTAGTATCCCCGGGGATGACCACCATGTCAATACCCACGCTGCAAACGGCGGTCATGGCCTCCAGCTTTTCCAGAGTCAGGCTGCCGCAGGTGGCGGCCTTGATCATCCCGTCGTCCTCGGACACGGGAATGAAAGCCCCGCTGAGACCTCCTACATGGTTGCTGGCCATGACGCCGCCCTTCTTGACAGCGTCGTTGAGCATGGCCAGGGCGGCGGTGGTGCCGCAGGAGCCGCAGCCCTCCAGTCCCATCCCTTCCAGAATGTGGGCGACGCTGTCCCCAATGGCGGGGGTGGGGGCCAGAGAGAGATCGATGATCCCGGCGGGGACCCCGAGGGCCTGGCTGGCCAGATTGGCCACCAGCTGGCCCAGACGGGTGATCTTGAAGGCGGTCTTTTTGATGAGCTCGGCCACCTGGTCCAGAGGTGCGTCCTTGGGCAGCTTGGCCAGGGCGGCACGGACGGCGCCGGGCCCGGAGACCCCCACGTGGATGACACAGTCGGGCTCGCCCACCCCGTGGAAAGCACCGGCCATGAAGGGGTTATCCTCGGGGGCGTTGCAGAAGACCACCAGCTTGGCAGCCCCCATGCACATATTATCCTTGGTGGCCTCGGCGGTATCCCGCACCACCTGGCCCATGAGCCGGACGGCGTCCATGTTCAGGCCGGATTTGGTACTGCCGATGTTGACGCTGCTGCAAACAATGTCAGTTTCGGCCAGCGCCCGGGGGATGGAGCGGATGAGCCGCTCGTCCCCGGAAGAGAATCCCTTGTGGACCAGGGCGCCGAATCCGCCGATGAAATTTACCCCCACCTTTTTGGCGGCGGCGTCCAGGGTCTTGGCGTACTGCACCGGGTCGGCATCAGGGGCGGCCCCCAGAAGCATGGCGATGGGGGTCACGCTGATCCGCTTGTTGATGATGGGGATGCCATAGTCGGCGGCGATCTTATCCACCTCCTCCACCAGATGGGCGGCCTTGGTGGTGATCTTGTCGTAGATCTTTTGGCAGGCCTTGTCCGGGTCGGGATCGATACAGTCCAGCAGACTGATCCCCATGGTCACCGTGCGAACGTCCAGGTTCTCACTGGTGAGCATCTCAATGGTTTCCAGAATATCCTTGGTGTTGATCATGGAACCACCTCAAATCTCGTGCATGGCAGAGAACACTTCCTGCCGGGTCACGGTCACCTGCATCTTCAGCTCCTGCCCGGCCTGGGCGAAGGCTTCCCGGACCTGAGCCTGGGACACGTTGCATTTGCTCAGGTCCACCAGCATAATCATGCAGAACATATCCTGCATGATGCTCTGGGTCACGTCCTCAATGTTGATGTTCATCTGGCTGCACAGGCTGCTGATCTTGGCAATGACGCCCACGCAGTCCATCCCGATGACGGTGATAACAGCTTTCATAAAACTACCCCCCTAATCTTTGGTTCAGGCCCATTATAGCAAATGCGCCGGGGTTTGGGTAGCCCCATTTTGGAAAATCCCTCCGGAGATAGGGGAATGGCCCTTTCCAGGAAAAATCATTTATGGTATAATGCATCTAACTAGTATCTCGGGACTGGCCGGCGGCGGCCGGCAGGACCCGTCTGAAACAGGAGAAGCTATCATGGAACAACTGCTGCATATTTTGGAGAAGAATGCCCGCCTTCCTCTGGAGGACATTGCGGCCATGCTGGACGTCACCCCCCGGCAGGCCGGGGAAATGATGGACCAGGCCAAGGAGGCTGGATATATCCGGGGGTACCATGCCCTGGTAGACTGGGAAAAGGCCGGGGTCAACCAGGTGGAAGCGGTCATTGAACTGACCGTCAAGCCCAAGAAGAGCCGTGGCTTTGACGAGATCGCCGCCACCATTGCCCAGTTTGAGGAGGTGGAAAGCGTTCTCCTCATGAGCGGCGGATACGATATCCAGGTCATCATCCGGGGGAAGAGCTTCCAGGAAATTGCTCTCTTTGTGGCCAAGCGGTTGAGCCCCCTGGACGACGTCCTCAGCACCGCCACCCACTTTGTCCTGCGGACCTACAAAAAAGCGGGAGAGTTTTTCCTGGAGGAAGACCCCGATGAAAGAGAGTGTACCCTGCTGTGATGGATTATGATAAGCTGATCGCCCCGGCTGCCGCTGCCATGCGGCCTTCGGGGATCCGAAAATTTTTTGATGTGGCGGCGGAGATGCCCGACTGCATCTCCCTGGGGGTAGGGGAGCCTGACTTCAAGACCCCCTGGACGGTGCGGGATGCAGGGATCCGCAGCCTGGAACGGGGCCGCACCCAGTACACCGCCAACGCCGGCCTTGCGGAGCTCCGCCGGGAGATCTGCCGGTATATGGACCGGCGGTTCGGGGTGGAGTATGACGCCAAGGACCAGGTGCTGGTGACGGTAGGAGGAAGCGAGGCCATCGACCTCTGTATCCGGGCACTGGTCCAGCCGGGGGACGAGGTGATCATCCCCGAGCCCTGCTTTGTCTGCTATGAGCCCATCACCAGCCTGACCGGCGGGGTGCCGGTCCACATTGCCACCCGCCAGGAGGACCAGTTCCGGCTGACGCCCCGGCAGCTGCAGGAGGCCATCACCCCAAAAACCAAACTCCTCATCCTGCCTTATCCCAACAACCCCACCGGGGCCGAGATGACCCGGGAGGACTTTGAGGCCCTGGCAAAGGTGCTGGAGGGCACCGATATCATGGTCCTCAGCGACGAAATCTACGCCGAGCTGGTCTATGGCGGCCAGCAGCATACCAGCTTCGCCGCCATCCCCGGCATGAAGGAACGGACCGTTGTGGTCAACGGCTTCTCCAAGACCTACGCCATGACCGGCTGGCGGCTGGGCTATGCTTTGGGCCCTGCCCCCATCATCAAGGTCATGACCAAGATCCATCAAAGCTGTATCATGTCCGCCCCCACCACTAGCCAGTATGCGGCCCTGGTGGCCCTGCGGGACTGCGACGAGGAGATCCTCCGGATGCGCAGCGAGTACGACGCCCGCCGCCGGCTCCTGGTCCACGCCTTCAACGAGATGGGACTGGAATGCTTCGAGCCCAAAGGGGCCTTCTACGTTTTCCCCTGTATCAAATCTACCGGCATGACCAGCCAGGAGTGCTGCCAGGAGCTCCTTATGAAGAAGAAGGTGGCTCTGGTGCCCGGGGACGCCTTCGGCGATTCCGGGGAAGGGTACTGCCGGGTGAGCTACGCCTACTCGGTGGCCCACCTGGAGGAAGCCTTGAAACGGATTCGGGAATTTCTGGCCGAGCTGAAGGAGACCCGGTAAATGGATCATACCCTGTATCTGCGCCGGGCGGACTCCTACGACCAGACCCTGGTGGATGAGGCGGTGGAGGATATTTTTGCCCACCTGCCCGCCGCCCGGGAACTGGGTCCTGCCAGCCGGGTGCTTCTGAAACCCAACCTTCTGGCCAAACATATCCCCGACCACGCCGTCACCACCCATCCGGCGGTGGTGACAGCGGTCATCCGGGCCTGCAAACGCCGGGGGGTGCCGGCGGACCGGATCACGGTGGCGGATTCCAGCGGCGGGGTGTACAACGCCGCCGTCATGAAAGGAATTTACCAGGCCAGCGGTCTCTGGCAGGCTTGTGCCGGGGAAGGGGTGGCCTGCTATACCGACTGCAAGTATGAGACCTGCCGGGGAGGGGGAAAGCTGGTCCGCCAGTTCAACCTGATCCGCCCGGCGGCGGAGGCCGATTTTATCATTGACCTGCCCAAGATGAAGACCCATGTAATGACCGGGTACACCGGGGCGGTGAAAAACCTCTTCGGCTGTATTCCGGGCCTCCAGAAGGCGGAATTCCATATGCGGTTCCCCAAAAAGGAAGCCTTCGGTCAGATGCTGGTGGACCTGCTGGAGCTGGTGAAACCCCGGATGGCCATTCTGGACGGGGTCCTGGCTCAGGAAGGGGACGGCCCTGCCGGGGGCAGTCCCCGGATGGTGGGGCTCCTTTTGGGAAGTGAGGACCTGCCCGGGATGGACCTGGCTGCCTGCGCCCTCATTGGGCTGGACCCCATGCAGGTGCCTTACCTGTGGGCCGCCCACCAGCGAGGGCTCTGCCCTGCCGTTTTTGACCCGGCCTGCCTGGCCGGGGAAAAGGAGGCATTCCGGCCCATTGCCGGTTACCGTCTCCCCCGCAGCTATGCCTCGGGAAAGGGGAGCGACCTGGACTTTGCCCGGTACCAGAAACTGCCCGGCTTTCTCCGAAAGGGGATCAAAAAGCTGGAGGAGCTGGCGGCGCCCCGCCCGGTCATCAACCGGAGCCGGTGTATCGGCTGCGGCAAATGTGCCGAGATCTGCCCCGGCCACACCATCCAAATTGCGGGAAAGGCCAAGATTGACCCCAAGGGCTGTATCCGGTGTTTCTGCTGCC
>CALXEN010000034.1 GCA_944387325.1 uncultured Clostridia bacterium
CTCCATTGCCGGGCTGCTGCCAGGCGGACATGGGCTCATGTCGGTGCGGCCATTCCGCAGCCCCCATCACAGCGCCAGCAGCACCAGCCTGACCGGCGGGGGCACCCATCCCCGGCCCGGGGAGGTAAGCCTGGCCCACAACGGAGTGCTCTTCCTGGACGAGCTGCCGGAATTCCGACGGGAGGCCCTGGAGGCCCTGCGGCAGCCCCTGGAGGACGGCACCGTCACCGTCAGCCGGGTGCAGGCCTCGGTGAGCTATCCCTGCCGGTTCATGCTGGTGGCCGCCATGAATCCCTGCAAGTGCGGGTATTTCGGCCATCCCACCCATCCCTGCACCTGCACCCCCAGTGCCATTGAACGGTACCGCCAGCGGATCAGCGGTCCCCTTCTGGACCGGCTGGACCTCCATGTGGAGGTGGCCCCGGTGGACTACCAGGAGCTGAGCCGGGAGACCGGCGGGGAGTCCAGCGCCCAGATCCGGCAGCGGGTAGCCGCCGCCCGGAGGATCCAGGAGGAACGGTACCGGGGCACCGGCATCACCTGCAACGCCCAGCTCCCCGCCGCCCGGGTACGGCAGGTCTGCGTTGTGGAGCCCGCCGCCGCCCAGCTTCTTCAGGCCGCCTTTACCCGGATGCAGCTGAGCCCCCGGGCCCATGACCGGATCCTGCGGGTGGCCCGGACCATTGCCGACCTGGAAGGGACCCAAAAGATCACCGCCGCCCAGATCAGCGAGGCCCTCCAATACCGGAATCTGGACCGGAAATACTGGTACAATAATTGAGGCGGGGCGCTTCTGCACGGGATGTGTTCCACAACACCGCAACGCAGCGTCGGCTTTGTTTGGGTTCCAGGAAATAAAGGATCGATTCGGCTGCCATCCGCAGTACAAAGTCAAGGTCAGCATTCAAAGGCTTTGATTTACACCGTGATAGCGCAAAGCTTCTTCATGAAATTCAGAAAAGCGGTCAGGTGCCCTGTGGGGCAGCTGACCGCTTTTCCATCCTTAAAACAACAGATCCGAACCTATCGCCAACCGGCGGAAGGTTCGGATCTGTTTGTTGTGGTGGAGATGACGGGAGTCGAACCCGTGTCCGAAAAGAGGTCCAGGGTAGTATCTCCGGGTGCAGGGCATTTACAAAATTCCCTCACTGCCAGGCCAATGCCCAGGCCGACAGATCAGTAGCTTCATTGGTTCATGGCCGCCTGCAAAGCTTAGGGCTGCTCACGTTCAGCGCCAAGTCGACGCCCGGGACCCCTCAAGGCGCTGTTGAGGGCCGGACGGCTGCGTTAATTAAGCAGCGATTGCAACTGTACGATTGTCAGTTAATTGTTTGGCCGGATTTTTACATGGTTCCCGCAAGCCATGACCCGCTGCTTCCCCTTCCCTCTCCCCGTCGAAACCATTACATCCCCATGGTTTCCCGGAAAGTTCCGGGAGGTCTGCATCTTTATTTTACCTCATTTTCAAGGCACGATCAATATCCCGCTTGGCGGATTTTGCCGCCTCGGCGGCCCGTTTGTCGTAGAGCTTTTTACCCTTGCAGAGGCCCAGTTCCACCTTCACCCTGCCCTTTTTGAAATAGAGGCTGAGGGGGATAAGGGTGTACCCCTGGAGCTTGATCTGCTGGGCCAGGCGGCGGATCTCCGCCTTATGGGCCAGCAGCCGCCTGACACGGACCGGATCCTTATTGAAAATGTTCCCCTGTTCATAGGGGCTGATGTGCATCCCTTTCACATAGAGCTGCCCATCTTCAATGTCCACCCAGGCGTCCTTCAGGTTCACGTGGCCGGCCCGGAGGCTTTTTACCTCGGTGCCCACCAGCTCTATCCCGGTCTCCAGGGCTTCCAGTACAAAATACTCATGCCGGGCCTGACGGTTGACGGCAATGGTCTTGGTGCTTTCCTTCTGTGGTGCGGCCAACGCCGTCCCCTCCTTTCCGGCAGATGTGGTTACAGTTCTCCCCGGCCGCTGATAGCACGGTAGAGGGTGGTCTCATCGGCGTACTCCAGGCTGCTGCCTACCGGCAAGCCATAGGCCAGCCGGGTGACCTTCACTCCCAGGGGCTTGATAAGGTTGGCCAGGTACATGGCAGTGGCCTCTCCCTCCACAGTGGGGCTGGTTGCCATGATAACCTCTTTTACCTCCCCTGTCAAGCGGCGGAGCAGTTCTTTCACACAGAGCTGGTCTGCGCCGATGCCGTCCATGGGGCTGATGAGCCCATGAAGCACATGGTAGGTGCCCCGGTACTCATGGGTCCGCTCCACCGCCGTGATATCCCGGGGGTCTCCACCACGCAGATGGTGGACTTGTCCCGGCGGTTGGAGGCGCAGATCCGGCACAGGTCATTCTCGGTGTAATCCTGGCAGATCCGGCACCGGTGGAGCTTGGTCTTGGCGTCCAGGACGGCCTGGGCCAGATCCCGGGCCTCCTGGTCGGTCATGTTCAGAACCTGGTAGGCCATCCGGGTGGCGCCCTTCCGCCCTATCCCGGGGAAGCGGGCAAACTGGTCCACCAGCTTTTCCAGGGACTCGGAGTTATATTGCATAAATATGCTCCTTACAGGCGGGGAATATTCATCCCGCCGGTGAGCTTGCCCATCTCGGCCTCGGTGGTCTCATCCACCTTCCGGACGGCGTCATTGACAGCGGCGGCCACCAGGTCTTCCAGCATCTCCACATCGTCGGGATCCACAGCCTCGGGCTTGATATGGAGGGCGGTGACCACGTGCTTGCCGGTCATGGTGACCTCCACCAGCCCGCCGCTGGCGCTACCCTGAAATTCAGAGGCTTCCAGCTCGGCCT
>CALXEN010000035.1 GCA_944387325.1 uncultured Clostridia bacterium
TTCCGTGGTATTCTTTTCGGTACTGTGGGGATAATCTCCAGTATAATAGTAGACTTACTGAATCTCTCCGGCGCCCTTATCGGCCGGGCAGAGAATATAATGTGAATAGGTCTGGTCGCCAGTGACCAGATCATCCCAGACCGTATCTGTGAAGCAGAAAAACAGGCAGTTTCCCTCCCGGGTCTCCAGTGTCACCGAGGCGCAGGTGTTCCAAACAGTCCCCTCCAGCTGGCTAACCAAACCGGACTTCTCCATGGTCACCTGAATGTTATCCTCATATTCTACTGTTCGCCGGATATTTTTCAGGGCGGCGGAAGTAACCAGCAACACCAAAGCTGCCAGAGCCACACATCCCGCCCCCATCAAGATCTGCCTTTGTTTCAGCTTTTTCTTCAAACGGCGGAAGGAGGCCGCCTTCTTTTCTTCCTCCACCGCTGAGGGAAACGTCTGCTCTGATTTTTTCATAGCTTCCAGGCAGGCCCTGCACTGGGGACATTGCGGCAGATGTTCCTCTATTGCCCGGCTGCTCTCCTCACTGCACACTCCGTCGCAGTACAGAGGCAGAAGATCCTGAATAACTGCACAGGGATAATTCATTGTATCTCCTCCTTTAATTTGATTTTAGCACGATGGTAAGTGACTCTGGCCCAGCTTTCGGTCTTGCCCCAAATGGAGCCGATCTGCCGGAAAGACAGTTCCCCAAAAGTCCGCATCCAGAACACCTCTTTGTAGGGCTGTTCCAGCTTGTGAAGCAGCCGGTGCAGGGCAAGGGCCGTATCTCCATCCATGAGCTCTTCTTCCAGAGCCGCCGCTGCGGGGATTTCTTCCAGCGGCAGTTCTGCCCGACGTTTCTGCTTCTGAACCATGGTATTAAGGGTATTCCTGGCGATTTGGCAAAGCCAGACCGATAGCTTGCATTCTCCCCGAAAGCCGTCGATTTTTTTCAGTGCCTTGAAAAATGCCTCCTGCGTAACCTCCTGGGCCAACAGCTCATCTCCGCAGAGGGTCAGAATATATCGGAACACTGTGCCATAGTATTCCGAATAAATATTTTCAAACTCTTCCATTTCATCCCCCTCCTTTTCCTTCCTTTACCTGTAAGACCTTCCTGGGGAAAAATCGTTACAATTTTTTCTGATTCTGTTTAAAATAACGCAGCCCTGGCCATATGAGCCAGGGCCGCAGCATTTTATTGGGATTCATATCTTTTTCCGGTGATATAGATGGGCAGGAAGAGCCCGCCCAGGGTCAGTATCAGCATAAGGCCGGACCAGACCTCCGGGTAAAGGGCCGATAAGGCCAGCTGGACCCCCAGGTCCAGCCAGGGCAGCAGCCCCAGAACGGCACAGCACCACCCACGGCAGACCCGCAGGATGTAAGGCCAGTTCCGGTTGTTGAAGGAAAGGCCCACCAGGTTGATCTGCACCGGCCCATCCATGAACCCGCTGATTTTATTCTGGTCGTAATAGTCGGGCAGACGCAAAGGAGCAAACAGACAGAAGTAGACCCCAAAGCCTGCCGCCAGCCCCACCGGGATGGGGAGCAGGTCCAGGGACAGGTCCAGCACCGGGTGGAGCACCAGCCCCGCCCCTGCCAGCACCAGCGCCGCCAGGAAGAGGGGGACCCAGGGGCCCGGGGCAGACCAGGCCCGCTTGACCCTTGTCTTTGGGTACCGGATAGCCTGCTGCACCACCTCCTCCACCGTGGACGGGTCCAGGGATTCCCCGGGAGTCTGGCGGCGGCAGAGGAGGAGCTCGGTCACCGTCACCCCCAAGGCCTGGGCCAGGGGGACCAGCATAGGGGTGTCAGGGATGCTCACTCCCGTTTCCCATTTGCTTATGGCCTTGTCGGAAAGGCAGAGCCGGGCGGCCAGCTCTTTCTGGGTATAGCCCTGCTCCTTCCGCAGCCGGGCCACAAAGGCCCCGAATTCTTTTTTATCCAGCTGATACATCTTCACTCACCTCGGGGAAATGATACCATTCCCTTTCCCTCCGGGGCAACCGAATCAAAAGAGAGTTTCAAAATAAAGTTCTTTTTTACTCTACGATCTTAGCATTGGGATAGATCCGCTCCATCCTCTCGTCGGGGAAGCGGTCATCCAGCAGCTGCCCCAGAGCGGTCTGGCTGGGCTGGGCGACGGTGTTCCGCTCCACGTACCGGGCCATGGCCAGGCTGCTGACCGCCATATTGAAGATCATAAAGACCACCAGTACCCAGGTGACCACGACCCCCGGGCGGGGCGGGATCTTCTCGATGAGGTCAGAGAGGCGTGGGTAGATCATCTTGAGCCAGACCACCGCTGCGATCCCCCAGAAAAAGCAGTAGAGAAGGTTGATCCGTCCCCCCAGGTTGAAGGGGATGTGGCTGTAATCCCAGAAGACGGTGCCGAAGACCAGCTCGGTGAAGACGCTGCATACATATTCGTAAGCGCCCCCCAGCACTGTTCCCACGCAGAAGATATACCGATCACTTTTATCCCGCCACCGGTAGAGGATGGCGGTGAGGAGGACCGCTCCCAGCCCCCACACAATGCTGAAGGGGCCGTAGACCACGCTGCTCCGGCTCATGAGGATCCCGGCGGTGACGTAGCAGAAGATGGTCTCCACAATGTCTCCCAGGAAGGCCCCAATGAAAAAGAGGAGGGTGAGCTTGTAGAACCCGCACCCTGCCGCAAACTGCCGGGGTTTTTCCTGCTGGCGGCGGGCCCTGGCCTCCCGGACCAGCTGTTCCACCTGAAGGTTGGGATAGGCCCGGACCATCCGGCGCTGGACCCGCCGGGTGAGGGCGTTCCCCAGCCGGTCGGTGATCTGGCCCAGGCTGTCGCTGATCTCCTCCATTCGCCCCAGCCGCACCTTCATCTGGGCAACGGCGGCGGCGCTGGTGATAAAGTCCACCGCCAGCAGCCCTGTCAGGACCCACAGAATGACCTTGGCCAGCAGCGGGGGCACCAGTCCCCCCAGTTCCAGGAGGAGGGGGTTGAGGAACTTCATGCAGAGGACCCCGAACACGCCCCAGAGAGCGCTGTATTTCAGGCAGACATATCCCTCAAACTGGAACTTCTGTCCCGAGTAATCCCACCATTTCCGGTGGAAGATAGCCTCCAGCAGCTTGCCGCTGACCAGTTCCACAAAGGTGGAGAGGATCATCCCTCCCAGGAAGAGGAACCCCCAGGTATGGGCCAGCTCCGGGAGGAAGAGGGCAAAGCTCACCGATACCACCCCGTAGATGGGGCAGAGAGGCAGGTTCAGGAAGCCCCGGTTGAGGAACTTTCTCTGGACCAGGGCGGCCTGGGCGGTCTCCAGCACCCACCCGGCAAAGGAGTAGACAAAGAAGAGGCCCATGAGGGGGTAGAATCCATATTCCATAGAAGGCTCCTTTTCTTCTTTTCCCCAGGGCTCCCCGGCAGAAAGAAGGGATATTGTGAGGGCTAAGCCCTCTATGGGGCTATTGTATCATATCCCGGCCCGGAATACGAGCGGCGGCCCGCTTTTCCCCGTGGAAAACTTTTCGTCCCAGTCCCCACCCGAACCGGGTGGCGCATTTTCCACCCGGTTCGG
>CALXEN010000036.1 GCA_944387325.1 uncultured Clostridia bacterium
GAGGTATCAGGCGGAGGTACTGGGGGCCTACACCTGCATCCGCCAGGTGTTGGGTGAGGAATTTGGCAGAAAGCAGGGGGCCATCCTGGTCACCGGCGGCGGCTTTGCCATGTATCCCAGCGCGGACTTTCTTCCCCTCTCCATGGATAAGGCGGCCTTGCGGGCCATGGTACTGGCCCTGCATCCGGTCTGTAAGCAGCAGGGTGTCTATCTCGGCGCTGTACAGGTATGCGGCACCATTGGCGGATCGGAGAAATATATGCCTGAGAAGATTGCTGAGCAGTTCTGGACGCTGTACCAGAGCCGTACAGACGCAGAAATCATTTACTAAAGAGGAAGGGCGGCGGCCCCCTTTTCCGGATGGCCGCCGCCCTTCCCCTTGGAGGTGTCTTTGTGACAAAGGAAACATTGCTGACGGGAAAGCCCTGGCGGGGGATTCTCACCTTTATGCTCCCGGTCTTCCTGGGACTATTGCTCCAGCAATTTTACAATACGGCGGATACTATTATCGTGGGCAACTTTTCCGGAGAGGCTGCTTTGGCAGCCGTGGGGGCCTGCAGCGTGCTGACCATGGCGTTTCTGGCCCTGGCAAGCGGCTTTTCTACCGGGGCCTGCGTATTGATTGCCCGGTTATACGGAGCGGGCAGGACAGAACAGATGCGCCGGCAGGCATCCTCCGCCCTGATCGTCATGGTCGGGATGGGGATTGCGGCGACGGCGGTTGGGGTACTGATCAGCCGTTTTGCCCTGCGGTACATCCTGGACACGCCGGAGAGCCTGCTGGATATGGCGGATACTTATTTCAAGATCTACGCTCTTGGGCTGGTGTTCCAGTTTGGCTACAACATCGTCTCCGCCATCCTGAGGGGGGTGGGGGACAGCAAGGCAACGCTGTACTTCCTCCTGATCGCCAGCGTCCTCAATGTGGTGCTGGACGTTCTGTTCGTCTATAACTTCCGGATGGGTGTAGCAGGCGCAGCCATCGCCACAGACATTGCACAGATCGGCTCCTGTGCGGCGGCCTTTCTCTACATGATGAAAAAATATCCGGTCTTTCGCTGGAAGTGGCGGGCCTTTACCTTTGAGCTGCCGCTGGCGACGCTGACCCTGCAAAGGGGATTTCCCATGGCGCTGCAGCAACTGATCGTGTCAGTGGGGTTTGTATTTCTCCAGCGGGCAGTGAACAGCTACGGGGAGGCTATGACCGCCTCCTTCACGGTGGCCCAGAAAGTGGAGACCTATATGACCCTTCCCGCCAGTGCCCTGATGACTACCCAGAGTACTTATACCGCCCAAAATTTGGGCGCTGGGAGACCGGACCGGGTCATAACCGGTGCAAAGCATACTGTGGCAATCTCTGAGACCATTTCCATCTGTATTTTAGCCGCTGCGTACCTCTTTGCGGAGCATATCGTGGCCCTGTTCCGACTGGGGCCGGAGGCCACTGGCTACTGCACTGCCCACATTCGGTGCGCCGCAGTATGCCTGATTTCCTTTGCCACCTATTTCCCCCTGTTGGGCCTGTTTCAGGGGGCAAACAATGCCCTGTACGCCACCTTTGTGGCCACCGGCGCACTGGCGGTGCGGGTCCTCTCTACCTATATGCTGCAGGAGATCCCGGCGATTGGATATCATATGATTTGGTGGAATATGCTCTTTGGATGGGGCGTTGGCTGCCTGCTTACATGGGTGCATTTTTTCAGAGGGAAGTGGCGTTCGGCTGCTGTGATACAGACAGGCGCAGGTCTTGCTTAACCCCTATCATCATGCTAAATCGGCGGGCCGTTTGACTGATGGACACGCTTCCTATTGAAATCTGATCAGTTTCGTAGCAATGCGTTGTTGCGCAACGGCTCATAGCAACAACATATGATGGATATTGCTTGTAATCAATGGCGGCATGAATGGGGCCCCGCTATCAAATATTTTCTATTGTGTAGAATATCATTTTGAGCCATAAGCAAAACGGAGCGTGACTCAAATTCGGCTAACTAAGCATTTATATCCTGTCTACGAAAAATTGTCATTGGGCTTGGTACTCATCAGGCGGTAGAGCTGAGTCTGCTTGGGAAAATGGTCCATAAAGGGCACGATGGCGCTGCCGCACTTAATCAGCCCCCGGCCGGAGTCCACGTTGGTGATGTAAGACAGCTGGTTGTCCGAGATATTCAGCAGCCGGGCCAGCTCCACCCGGTCGGTGGAGGCCTGGTTGAGCATCACCAGGAACTCGCTGTTGGCCAGCATGGTCCGGGCGGTGTGGGACTGGAGCAGGTCGTCCACGTTCTGGGTAATCCCGGTGGCGCAGGCGCCGTACTTGCGCACCCGCTTCCAGAGGGCGAACAGGAAGTTGGCGCTGTACTCATGCTGGAACAGCAAGTATATCTCGTCAATATAGATGTAGGTACTCCTGCCCAGCTCCCGGTTTCGTATCACCCGGTTGAAGATGCTGTCCAGCACCACCAGCATTCCCACGGGGAGCAGCTGCTTGCCCAAGTCCCGGATGTCATAGCAGAGGATGCGGGAGCTGGCGTCCACGTTGGTAGCCTTGGCGAAGGTGTTCAGGCTGCCCTCGGTGAACAGCTCAATGGCCAGGGCCACATCCCGGGCCTCTGGCTCCGGCTGGCGGAGCAGCTCGGCGTGGAAGTCCTGGAGGGTTGGTACCTGCCCCTTGTAACCTCTGCGGATATACTCGTGGTAGCACTGGGCGGTACAGCGGTCTATGATAGACTTCTCCTTGGCAGACAGCTTGCCCGCCCCCACCAGCTGCTCACAGAGGGAGAGCAGAAACTCGGACTTGAGGACCACCGGGTTATCCCCGTCGCCGTAGCCCCGCTCCATATCCATGGCATTGATGTGGTTGCTGGATGTAGCGGAGATGTGAATGACCTCCCCGCCCAGCCCCTCGATGAGGGGCCGGTACTCCGCCTCCGGGTCCAGGACAATGATGTCATCGTCGGCAGCCAAGGCCAGAGCGGCCATCTCCCGCTTGGCGGTGAAGGACTTGCCCGAGCCGGACACCCCCAGCACAAAGCCGTTGCCGTTGAGCAGCCGCCGGCGGTCCGCCACAATCAGGTTCTTGCTGATGACGTTCTGCCCGTAGTACACCCCGCCCTGGTCCAGGATCTCCTGGGCCCGGAAGGGCATCAGCACGGCCAGGGCCTCGGTGGTGAGGGTGCGCAGGGCGTCAATCCGCCGCACCCCCAGGGGCAGGGCGGTGGCCAGCCCCTCTGCCTGCTGCCAGCTCAGAGTGGCCAGCTGGCACAGATGCTTGCGGGCGATGGCCTGGAGGGTCTCGGTGTCCGCGTCCAGCTCCTCCAGGCTGTCCGCCAGGTGGACCAGGGTGACCACCGCGAAGAGCATCCGCTGGTCCCGGGTGGTCAGGTCATCCAGCATCTCACGGGTTTCTTTCCGCTGCTGCTCCAGGTCGTAGGGGACCACGGCGGAGAAGTTGTTGCTGCTGTTCTGCCGGCGCTGCCAGTTGGTCACGTTGGTCTCCACCCCCAGCAGGCGGTTCTGCATCTCCCGCACCGCCTCGTCGGTGGGGACGGGGATGATGTCAATGGACAGCATGAGCGTGCGGTTGAGGCCGGTCAGCTCATTGATCATAGAGTCCTTGATGTAGCTGGCGTACTCCTTTAGAAACAGCACCCTGCCGTACTTCTTGCCCATGATGAAGTGGTCCTTCTTGTATTCCATACTGTCCGGGCAGATGGCATCCCGGAAGGAGCGGCCCATGCGAATATCTTCCTTGAGGTTGATGCGGAACTGGGTTTCCTCGCCTACCCGGTAGAAACCATGCAGGATACGCAGGCGCTCCACGGCGTCCAGCTCCTCGCACCGGGCATCCAGGCGGTTGAGGCGGGCGGTGACATCGTTCACCGTCCGGTCAAAGAAGGTCCGGGCCTCCTCCACATTCTTTTTGTGGACAGACAGGGTGATGTAGCGCTCCTGAACCACGCTGTTGGAGGAATCCGTTACCTTGCTCAGAAGCATATCGTTGTACTCATGGTGCAAAGGCCCCAGGGTGTCCGCCCTCTCGGGCAGCAGGATTTCCCGTTCAAAGTTGGTCCGGTTCAGCCGCTTGTTGTTGATGGTAATTTTGGTGGTAGAGCCAGTGTCCAGGGCATTGAGCAGGTCTGAGTAGCCCAGGAACATGGCGGTCTTGTCCTCTTTGGAGGCGATGGCGTAGTTGATGTCGCTGAATCGCAGGGTCCTGGAGA
>CALXEN010000037.1 GCA_944387325.1 uncultured Clostridia bacterium
AGCCGCTGGATCAGGAGCTTCTGCTCCTCCGGGCTGCGATGGGTGGTACAACAGTTTTCCATCTTTTCTCCCCCTTATCCGTATTGCCCCCAGTATATACCCCCGGGGGGTATTTGTCAAGGTGAAAAGCAGGGGTTCTTGTCCCTTGCGGGAGTACGTTCATCTCCTTGTGGGGGACAGGACTTTTTCCCGGCCCGGGGCGGGCTTTGTGGAAAACTTGGTGGAAATTCTTGAAAACCCTTTGGATTCGTTCATTTTTATTCCACAGTTTTTTCACAGATGACATAATCGGGACTGTTTCTCCCCGGTTCTCCCCCGCCGTCAGGCCAAGGGGAATTTTTTGTTTTAAAAAGAAGATCCGGGCCCGACCGGCAGGGGTCGGACCCGGATGAAAGGGCAATTACAGTTCGATCTTCCCGTAGAGGTCAAAGCCCTCGGCGTCGTTGATCTTTTCGGTGCGGGCGGGAGCCATGGGAACGGTGTCGTCCCAGATCCGCTGGTCAAATTCCCGGGCGGGAACGGAGGACTTTTTGGGTCCACGGCGGTCCTCCCGGCGGCCGTAGCCGCCCCGGCTGCCCCCCTTGCCCGGACGGCTGTCCCGCCGGCCATCCCGGCGGCCACGGTCATTCCGGCCGCCCCGGCCCCGGCGCTCGGACCGGTCGGGGAGGTTGGAGGCGTTGGGATCGGTGGAGTAGATGACCACGTGGCGGGCGGTGCCCTCCCCGCTGCTCTCGCTCCGGACCCCCTCCATCTGGCTGATGGCGGAGTGGATGATCCTCCGCTCGTAGGGGTTCATGGGCTCCATGGCGTGGGAGAGGCCGGATTTCCGGACCTTGGCCCCCAGCCGGCGGGCCATCTGCTGGAGGTCGGCTTCCCGCTTGCCACGGTAGCCTCCCACATCCAGTCCCAGCTTGATGTACTCCCCTTCCTGGCGGTTGGCCACCAGGCTGGCCAGGTAGCTGAGGGATTCCATGGTCTCCCCACGGCGTCCGATGAGGACCTGGAGCTTCTCCCCGGTGACCTTGATGATGGTGGCCTCCCCCCTCTGGACGGCGGAGAACTCCACCTGGCCGGCCCCCATGGCGGCAAAGACTTCCCGCAGATACTCCACGGCAGCCTTCACCTTCAGGTGGTTCTCAATGTCGATAGGCTCCTCCGGCTCGGAGTCCTTCTTCTTTTTGGATTTTTCCTTCTTAGGGGCTTCCTGGGCAGGGGCGGCCTCCTGAACGGGAGCCTCCTCCACAGGGGCAGGGGCGGCGGCCTCCTGAACGGGGGCGGCGGGCTCCTGCCAGGTGACCTTCACCTTGGCGGGGGTGGTGCGGAACAGCTTCTTGACGGGAGTTTCCAGCACCTCGGTGGTCAGGTTGGGGTCGGAAGGGTCAACCCCCAGGGCGGCGATGGCGGCGGCACGGGCCTCCTCAATGGTTTTACCGGTGGCGATCTCTTCTCTCATACAGCTCAGTCCTCCTTTTTCAAAGGCTCTGTGCGCTCGTCGGCATAGAGCTGTTCATCCAGCTGACGGGCCCGCTCCATCCGGATCCGGGCCATCTCGTTGGAGTTGACGGTTTTCTGTTTGGTCTCACCGGTGGCGGCATCGGTGTAGGTGATGGTCTTTTTGGCACGGGCGGCCTTCCGCTTGGCCCCCAGCTCGGCCTTGGCCTGTTCCCGCATCTTCTCGGGGTTGTAGATCTTCTTGCTGATGATGGTCTGGCCGAACATGAGGACGTTGGAAACACAGTAGTAGAGGGAGAAGGCCAGAGGCACGGTGAAGCAGAACCAGGCAAAGAAGATGCTCATCATCCAGGGCATCAGCTTCATGGCCCCCTGCATCTGCTGGCCGGAGGCGGAGAGGGTGATGATATTGGTGATGACCATGGTCAGGCAGGCCAGCACCGGCAGGATGATTCCCAGGTTGAACCCGATGGTGGGCATACTGCACAGGTTGATGCCGAAGAAATCCACATTGAAGCTGGCGGCTGCGGCATACTGCTCGGCGGACAGCCCGGCCAGCTCGGCCCCTTCGTGGGCCATCTGGATGATGGTGGTGCCGGCGGTGAGGCTGTTGGTCAGGCCCAGGGCTTCGGTGAGGGCGGTGATGGTGGCCTGGGGGATGCCCAGGATGTACCGCAGGGGATCATAGACGGCGTACATGACCCCGAAGAGGACGAACATATTCAGGACCATGGGGAAGCAGCCGGCGGTGGGGTTATACCCGTACTCCTGCTGGAGCTTCATGAGCTCCTCGTTCTGCTTCTGCTGATTGTTCTTGTACTTGGTCTGGATCTCCTGCATCATGGGCTGGAAGACCGCCAGCTTTGCCATGGACTTCTGCTGGTAGAGCTGGAGGGGCATACTGGCTACCCGGATCAGCACCGTGAAGAGGATGATGGCAACGCCGTAGTTCCCTACAAAGGTGTAGATCCATTTCAGGATCCAGCCCAGGGGACCGCTGAGGATTGCGAAGATTTGCATAGACAGTTCCTTCTGCTCCGACTGTGCGCCCGAAGCGGTTTATTTTTGGTTGTAGGACTCCCCCCGCACAGCGGGAAGTCACAAGAAGCAAAGTTGGCGCCGGGGGTTATTTTCCCCGGGAAAGGCGGCGGTCCGGGTGGACCCATTTTCCCTTGGGGGGAACGGGGTCGTATCCCCAGGGAAAGAGAGGATTGCACCGGAGGATCCGCAGGACCGCCAGAAGGCTGCCCTTGGCCGCTCCGTGGACCTGGAGGGCCTGGATGGCATACTGGCTGCAGGTGGGGGTAAAACGGCATCTGGGGCCCAGCCAGGGGCTTATGAGCCGCTGATATCCCCGGATGAGGAATTGAAGGAGCTTAACCATTCTCTTCCCCCGGCAGGACCCCCGCCCGGGTCAGGAGCTTTTTCAGGGTCTTTTCCAGCTGGGTGCTCTTCAATCCGGGGGTCTGGGCCCGGGCCACCAGGACGATATCCCAGGGGCCGGCGTCGTAGGGGAGGACCTGGCAGAGGGCCGCCCGCATGACCCGGCGGGCCCGGTTCCGCTTTACGGCCTTCCCCACCTTTTTGGTGGCGGTGAATCCCACCCGGGTATGGCCCAGCCGGTTTTTGAAGACATAGACCACCACCTGGGGGTGGACCATGGCCTTCCCCCTGCCGTAGGCCCGGAGGAATTCCCTATTCTTATTGATGACCCGGTATCTCATACCCGTTCCTCGGCTCTCTAAAAAAAATAAAAAAAAGCCACTCCTCCATTATACTAGAAACCCCCTGGTTTCCACAAGATGGAGGAATAAAAAAAGGACAGTTCCTTTTCCCGCTGATTTCCTGTAAATTGAAAAATAAGGCCACCCCATGCAGCGCTGCAAGGTGAGTGACCTTTTCTTCATTGCTTATGCAATTTGTTGGGCAAGGAGCTGACAGGCCGTATCAGACAGTCAGGCTCTTGCGGCCCTTGGCGCGACGGGCAGCGATCACTTTGCGGCCGTTCTTGGTGGACATCCGCTGCAGGAAGCCGTGGGTGGTGTGACGCTGACGCTTCTTGGGCTGATAGGTACGCTTCATTTGTATTCCCTCCATATCGGCCCCGAGGGGCGAATTTCATATCGCCCATCTGAAAAAGACAGGCTTGCAAGATAAGATTATAGGCCAGAGACCGGGGGTTTGTCAACACTTTTTTTCATTTTTAAATAATTTTTTCCCTCTGTATCAAGTCCCATACAAGGGACCATCCTCCTGTATGGGGAGATACATATTATAAGTAAATATTTTTATAATACAATATATAAATAATTGCACCGTGGAAAGTTTTGTGATATACTAGTTCTGTATGTTAGTGTGCTGTGTTATGCCCTAAAAAATCTGCCCCTAAGGAGTATCTACCGCTTATGGATTCACTGAACGACCTGTTTGACCAGGTGAAGCTCTACTGCCGCCAGCATATGGTGGAAGCCACCTACAACCTGTACATTGACGGGCTGATCCCGAAATCCTTTGAAAATTCCAACCACATCACCCTGGGCGTCCGGAGCGGCTTTATCTGCAAGATCCTCCAGGACCGGTATCTGGGCCTGCTGGGGGAGGCCTTCAAGGCCACCCTGGGATTTCCCATTGAGGTGGAGCTGGTGGTGGAGGAGAAGGAGCCCCGCCCCAGCGACGACCCGGCCCTCACCGGCAGCCTGGACCAGGGAAATTACGAGTTCACCTTTGAGAACTTCATCAAGGGCCCCAGCAACCAGTTCGCCTATGCGGCGGCCCAGGCGGTGGCGGCCAACCCCAGCGGGGCCTACAACCCCCTCTTCATCTACGGGCCCAGCGGCCTGGGAAAGACCCACCTGCTCAAGGCCATTGAGATCGAGATCCGGAAGAACCATCCCGATTTCAACATCGTCTATGTGGACTGCGAGACCTTCACCAACGACATCATCTCCGCCATCCGCACCGGCACCACCGAAAATTTCCGGATGAAGTACCGGGCGGCGGACCTGCTGCTGGTGGACGATATCCAGTTCATTGCGGGGAAGGAGAGCACCCAGGAGGAGTTCTTCCACACCTTCAACACCCTCCACAGCGCCGGCAAGCAGATCGTGCTGGCCTGCGACCGTCCCGCCAAGGAGATCAAGAGCCTGGAGGAGCGGCTCCGGACCCGGTTCGAGTGGGGCCTTACCGCCGACATCCAGCCCCCCAACTACGAGACCCGGGTGGCCATCATCAAGCGGAAGGCGGAGCTCCTCCACATGGACCTGCCCTACGACGTGGCGGAGTACATCGCCAACAACCTGAAGAACAACATCCGGCAGCTGGAGGGGACCGTCAAGAAGCTGAACGCCTACTATATGCTGGAGGGGATCGACCCCTGCGTTACCGTGGCCCAGACCGCCGTCAAGGACATTATGGGGGAGGTCCAGCCCATCCCGGTGACGGTGGAGCGGATCATCAACGAGGTGGCCCGGACCTTTGACGTCAGCGCCCAGGACATCCGGTCCACCAAGCGGAACGCCAATATCAGCAGCGCCCGGCGGGTGGCCATCTACTGCATCCGGGAGATCACCGGCATGAGCATGGAGAACATCGGGAAGGAGTTCGGCCGGGACCATTCCACCATCATCTACAACCTGGACACCGCCGCCAAGGACATGGCCAAGGACAGCCATCTCCGGGAAACGGTGGCGGATATCATTGAGAATGTGCGGAGCTGAAGGGGTCCTCTTTTTTCACAGGATTTTACACATTCCACAATCTCCTTTCCACACCCTTTGTGGGGAAAATTGTCTTTCCAGGGGTTTTCCACACCTTATCCACAGAAAGGGAAAAACTTTTCACAGACCCATTTTCCCGGGGTGAAAGGGGAAAGGGTCCTTTTCCACAGTTTACACACCCTCTACTGCTACGACTACTCTTACGTATGTTTAAACACCAACAGTGAGAATTTAGAAGAAATCGAAGGGAAGCCATTATGAAATTTGTATGTGAGAGAACACTTCTTTCCAATGCCATCAGCGGGGTGAGCAAAGCCAACAGCGGCAGGGCTCCCATCCCGGTGCTGGAGGGCCTGCTTTTGAAGGCGGAGGGATTCAGCCTGACCCTCACCGGCTACAACATGGAGCTGGCCATCAAGACCACCATTGAATGTAATGTGCTGGTGGCGGGGGAGACGGTCCTCAACGCCAAGCTGCTGGGGGATATCGTCTCCCGGATGAACAGCAGCCAGGTCTCCATTGAGCTCACCGACCACGGGGTGGCCATCATCAAGGGGGGCGTGGCCCAGTTTGAGATGGCGGCCATGCTTCCCAACGATTACCCCGAGCTGCCTGTCCCCGACGCCAGCCACACCTGCAAGATGCCGGTGGCCACCATGCGGGAGATGATCGAAAAGACCATCTTCGCCGTCAGCACCGACGACAAGAAACCCGCCCACACCGGGGTCCTCTTTGTGATCCAGCCCGACGCCCTCACCTTCGTCTGCCTGGACGGGTACCGGCTGGCCATCGTCAAGCGGGACATCCCCTGCACCAAGGACATCCGGGTCATCGTCCCCGCCAAGACCATGAACGAGCTGAACAAGCTCATGGGGGAGGACGGGGAACAGATGGTGGACGTCTTCGCCAACCGTCACTTCGCCGTTTTCCATGTGAACGGGTATCAGATCATGAGCCGGCTCATCAGCGGGGAGTTCCTCAACTACCAGCGGGTCATCCCCGACGGGTTCAAGACCCGGGCAGTGGTGGATACCAAGTCCTTCATCGACACCATTGAGCGGGCCAGCCGCATCATCACCGAGCGGCTGAAAAATCCCCTCCGGGTCCAGTTCACCGACGGGATGGTGGTGGTCCGGTGCCAGACCAACCTGGGGAAGGTCCAGGACGAGTTTGAGGCGGACATTCAGGGGGATCCCGTGGAGATCGGCTTCAACAACCGGTACCTTCTGGACGCTTTGCGGAACAGCAAGGCGGAGCAGGTGGTTCTGGAAATGAACGGACCCCTGGCCCCCGTAAAGATGCTCAGCCTGGAGGGGGAGGACTTCACCTACCTGGTCCTCCCCGTCCGGTTCAAGAACGATTAAGGAAGTTTTTATGAAGATTCAGATCTATACCGAGACCATCCGGCTGGGAGACCTTCTGAAATTTGCCGGGCTGGTGGAGACCGGGGGAGAGGCCAAGGAGCTGATCCAGGCCGGCCAGGTGACCCTCAACGGGGAAGTATGCACCATGCGGGGAAAGCAGTGCCGGGCCGGGGACGTCATTGAGCTGGAAGGCCAGACCCTGGAACTGGGGCAGGGCCGATGAGGCTGGACCGTATCTCGGTCACCGATTACCGGAACATTGCCGGGGCCTCCTTCGCCCCGGGGCGGCAGCTCACCGTCCTGTGGGGGGAGAACGGCCAGGGCAAGACCAACCTGCTGGAGAGCATCTGGCTCCTTACGGGGGGGAAGAGCTTCCGGGGCGGGAAGGACGAGGAACTCATCCGCCGGGGGGCCCCCTTCGGGGTGGTCCAGGCGGCCTTCCATGCCCAGGACCGGGACCAGGAGCTGCGGCTCACCATCGGGGGAAAGGATTCCCCCCGTCCCGGCCGGCGGGCGGTCCTCAACGGGTCGGACCGGGGAAGGGCGGCCTCCATTGCCGGGACCTTCACGGCGGTGGTCTTTTACCCGGAACATCTCCGGCTGGTGAAGGGGAGCCCCGAGGGACGGCGGAAGTTTCTGGACGTGGCCCTCTGCCAGCTTTACCCCGGGTATCTGGCGGTCCTCCGCCGGTACACCCGGACCCTGACCCAGAAAAATGCCCTTCTGAAACAATATGAAAAGACCCCCGACGCCGGGGCCATGCTGGATATCTTCAACCAGGGGCTGGCCAAGGCAGGGGAGGAGCTGACCCTCCGGCGGATGGAATACCTGGACCAGCTGAAGGAGCTGGCCGCCGCCAACTACCGGGACCTGTCCCGGGGGCGGGAGAGCCTGGCCATGGAATACCTTCCCTCCTTCCGGCCGGGGGAGCTGTACCGGAAGCTCACCGCCCTCCGCTCCGCCGAGCTGGGGGCCCGGTGCAGCCTGGCAGGACCCCACCGGGAGGATGTGGAGTTCCTTCTGTCGGGGCAGTCCGCCCGGACCTACGCCAGCCAGGGACAGCAGCGGAGCGTGGTATTGGCCCTGAAGCTGGCCGAGGCCGCCATGGCCGCCCAGGTCACCGGGGAACACCCGGTCATGCTCCTGGACGACGTCCTCAGCGAGCTGGACGAGGGGCGGCAGAGCTACCTTCTCACCCGGATGGAGGAGAAGCAGACCTTTGTGACCACCTGCGACCCCTCCGCCTTTTCCCGCACCAACGGGGCCCTCTTCCTGGTGGAGGAGGGGCAGATCAAGGAGGCCTGAAGATGTATCTCCACATTGGCCAGGACCACCTGGTAGACCCCCGCACCATCATTGGTATTTTTGATATGGACACCGCCACCACCCAGAAGGCGACCCGGGAATTTCTGAAAAAAGGGGAGCGGGAGGGGGCCGTGGTGGACCTGCAGCCCGGGATGATTCCCAAGAGCTTTCTTTTGGTGGATTTCCCGGACAATATTTTGTATCTGAGCCCTCTGTCGCCGGCCACCCTGAAGGCCAGAAGCGAACAGATTTTATAAAAGCATTTGAGATAGATTTTGCAAGATGACACCCAACGGAGGAAGAATATGTCTGAAGAACTGAAGCTCCATACCGAGACCGCCACCGACCACGAGTACGACGGCGCCCAGATCCAGGTACTGGAGGGTCTGGAAGCGGTGCGGAAACGCCCCGGTATGTACATCGGCTCCACCGGGGAGCGGGGCCTCCACCATCTGGTCTATGAAATTGTGGATAACTCCATCGACGAGGCCCTGGCCGGGTACTGCACCCATATCCAGGTGACCATCCGCCCTGACAACACCATCCAGGTGGTGGACAATGGCCGGGGCATCCCGGTGGACATCCAGCCCAAGCTGGGGATCCCTGCGGTGACGGTGGTCTTTACCGTTCTCCACGCCGGAGGCAAGTTCGGCGGGGAGAACAGCGGCTACAAGGTGGCCGGCGGCCTCCACGGGGTAGGCGCCTCGGTGGTCAACGCCCTCAGTGAGTGGCTGGTGGTCCGGGTCCGCCGGGACGGGAAGGAATACGAGCAGCGGTTCTCCTACGGCAAGCAGGACGGGGACCTGAAGCTGATTGGGAATCTGGCCCCCGACGCCGCCAACGGCACCACCGTCACCTTCAAGCCTGACCCCCAGGTCTTTACCGATACCACCGAATACAGCTTTGAGACCCTCCAGCAGCGGCTCCGGGAGGAGGCCTTCCTCAACGGGGGGATCTCCATCACCCTCACCGACCAGCGGGAGGGCCAGGAGCGGAGCGAGACCTACTGCTACGAGGGAGGCATCCGCAGCTTTGTGGAGTACATCCACCAGAAGCGGGACCTGGCCGTCCTCCATCCCCAGGTCATCTACCTGAAAGGGGAGCGGAACGGCAGCGTGGCGGAAGTGGCCATGCAGTACAACGAGAGCTTCAACGAGCTCCTTCTCAGCTTTGCCAACAACGTCCATACCCCCGACGGCGGCACCCACGAGGAGGGCTTCCGGATGGCCCTCACCCGGGCCCTCAACGATTTCGGCCGGGAGAAGGGATACCTGAAGGAGAAGGACGAGAACCTGTCCGGCAGCGACTGCCGGGAGGGCCTCACCTGCATCATCAGCGTGAAACTCCAGGACGCCCAGTTTGAAAGCCAGACCAAGGCCAAGCTGGGGAACACCGATATCCGGACCCTGGTGTCCGGGCTGGTCTACGACAAGCTGCGGGAGTTCCTGGAAGAGAACCCCGCCGTAGCCAAGGCCATCTTTGAGAAGGCCACCCAGGCCGCCCGTGCCCGGGCCGCCGCCAAGCGGGCCCGGGACATGGTCCGCCGGAAGAGCGTGCTGGACAGCGTTCGGATGCCGGAAAAGCTGGCGGACTGCCACGAGAAGGACCCGGAAAAGTGCGAGCTTTTCATTGTGGAGGGAGATTCCGCCGGCGGCAGCGCCAAGCTGGGCCGGGACAGCAACACCCAGGCCATCCTCAGCCTCTGGGGCAAAATGCTCAACGTGGAGAAGGCCCGGGTGGACAAGGTCTACGGCAACGATAAGCTGACCCCTGTCATCATGGCCCTGGGCTGCGGCATTGGGGAGGACTTCGACCTGTCCAAGCTGCGGTACCACAAGATCTTCATCATGGCCGATGCGGACGTGGACGGCAGCCATATCGCCACCCTCATGCTCACCTTCTTCTTCCGGTATATGCGGCCCCTTATTGAGAACGGCTATGTGTATGTGGCCCAGCCCCCCCTCTTCAAGCTCCAGAAGGGGAGCGTGGTCAAGTACGCCTACAACGACGCCGAGATGGCCCAGTACAGCGCCGAGATGCCCGGGGCCAAGATCAACCGGTACAAAGGTCTGGGCGAAATGAACCCGGACCAGCTCTGGGAGACCACCATGAACCCGGAGAACCGGGTCATCGTCAAGATCCGCATTGAGGATGCGGAGCAGGCGGACGAGGCCTTTACCATCCTCATGGGAGACCAGGTGGAGCCCCGGCGCCAGTTCATCGAGACCAACGCCAAGTACGCCAACCTGGACGTTTGATTGCTATTAAACTAATGATATATCGTTATTTATTGATTGAGAGGAAGAAGAATGGCTGACGAGATTTTTATGGATGGCGGTACCAAGGTCATTGTGCGGGACGTAAAAAAGGAGATCGAACAGGATTTCCTGGATTACTCCATGTCGGTGATCGTGAGCCGGGCCCTGCCCGATGTGCGGGACGGCCTGAAGCCGGTCCACCGGAGAATTTTGTACACCATGTATGAGCGGGGGAACGACCACCATCATCCCTACCGGAAGTCTGCGGACACGGTGGGCGCCGTGCTGGGTTCCTACCATCCCCACGGGGACGCCTCGGTGTACGACGCCATGGTCCGGCTGGCCCAGGATTTCAGCCTCCGGTAACCCCTGGTGGACGGCCAGGGCAACTTCGGCAGCGTGGACGGGGACCCTGCCGCCGCCTACCGGTATACGGAAGCCCGGATGAGCCGGATGGCCAGCGATATGCTCACCGACATTGAGAAGGAGACCATCGACTGGGATCCCAACTTTGACGAGACCAAGAAAGAGCCCAGCGTCCTTCCCAGCCGGTTCCCCAACCTGCTGGTGAACGGCTCCAACGGCATCGCCGTGGGTATGGCCACCAACATTCCCCCCCACAACCTGTCGGAGGTCATCGACGGCTGTGTGGCTTACATTGATAACCCCGACCTGACCCTGGCCCAGCTCATGGAGTGCGTCAAGGGTCCCGACTGCCCCACCGGGGGGGTCATTATGGGGTATTCCGGCATCCGGGCGGCCTACGCCACCGGACGGGGGAAGATCACCCTCCGGGGCCGGTGCACCATTGAGGACAAGAAGGACGGAAGCCAGGAGATCGTCATCACCGAGATCCCCTACATGGTAAACAAGGCCCGGATGATCTCCTCCATGGCCGACCTGGTCAAGGACAAGCGGGTGGAGGGGATCCGGGACATCAAGGACCTCACCAGCCGGAAGGGGATGAAGGTGGTGGTGGAGCTGAAGAAGGGGGCCAATGCCCAGGTCATCCTGAACCAGCTGTACCGGTACACCCAGCTCCAGGACACGGTGGGGGTCATTCTCCTGGCCCTGGACAACAAGATCCCCCGGATCATGGACCTGAAGACCATGATCGCCCGGTATGTGGAGTTCCAGGACCAGATCATCCGCCGCCGGACCCAGTACGACCTGAAAAAGGCGGAGGAGCGGGCCCACATTCTGGAGGGCCTGAAACGGGCCACCGATATTGTGGACGAGATCATCGCCACCATCCGGGCCACCAAGGGCGGGAAGGCCGAGGCCAAGGTAGCCATTATGGAGGCCTTCGGCTTTGACGACCCCCAGGCCACCGCCATCGTCAACTTCCAGCTGGGCCAGCTGGCCGGTCTGGAAATTCTCAAGATCGAGAACGAACTGGGAGAACTGAAGGTCAAGATCGAAGCCTGGCACACCCTCCTCTCCGACGACCATCTGGTGCTGGAGAAGGTGAAGGAGGAACTCACCGCCATCAAGGAAAAGTACGGGGACGACCGGCGCACCGAAATTCAGGCGGTCTCCGGGGAGGTGGACATTGAGGACCTGATCCCCCAGGTCACCTGCGTCTACACCCTCACCGGGGACGGCTATATCAAGCGCCAGGACCAGGCCACCTACCAGGTCCAGAAGCGGGGAGGCCGTGGCATCAGCGGCATGACCCGGAAGGAGGAGGACCAGGTCCAGGAAATGTTCGTGGGCTCCTCCCATGACCATATCTTCTTTGTCACCAACAAGGGCCGTATCTTCCGGCTGAAGGGCTACCAAATCGCCGAGGGGAGCCGGACCAGCAAGGGCACCAACATCGTCAACCTCCTCCAGCTTCAGGAGGGGGAGCGGGTGACCAACATGATGAAGGAATCCCAGGAAGGGAAGTTCGTCACCATGGTCACGGAACAGGGCCTTATCAAGCGGACCCCCCTGGCCCAGTACGGAAATATCCGGAAGAGCGGCCTCAACGCCATCGCCCTCAATCCCGGGGACCAGCTGGCCTGGAGCCGCCTTACCTCCGGGGAGGACCAGCTCATCGTCACCACCAAGCTGGGATATGCCATCCGGTTTGAGGAGAGCCAGGCCCGTCCCATGGGCCGGACCGGACACGGGGTCCGGGCCATCCGTCTCCAGGAAGGGGACCAGGTGGTAGGGGTAGGGAAGTGCCGTCCCGGCGCTGCCCTCTTCACCGTCACCACCGCCGGCAAGGGCCGCCGCACCCGCATTGAGGAATACCGCCTCCAGAGCCGGGGCGGGAAGGGGATCCTCAACTACCGCCAGGGAGAGGTGGCCGCCACCAAGATGGTGGATGAGTCCGACGAGCTCCTCATGATCAGCCGGGACGGCATCATCATCCGGATGCACGCCGACGACATCAACATCCAGAGCCGGTACGGCAGCGGCGTGCGGGTCATGAAGCTGGCCGGAGAGGACCAGGTGGCCACCGTGGCCCGGATGGACCGGAGCGAGGAACCCACCGAGAAGCCGGAGGAGGAGCCTGCCGAGGAGCTGTCCGCCGCCGAGATCGCCGCCCTGGAGGCCGCCGATGAAGCCCAGGCAGCCGCCGACGCCGCCCAGGCCGCTGCGGACCAGGCTTTGGCTGCTGCTGACGCTGCCCAGGCTGCTGCCGAGGAAGCCAAAGAAAACTAAACCATAACCTCTGAAAAAAAGGCTGCTGACGGATTTTCACCAGCAGCCTTTTTTCAGAAACGAGGTATTTCTGTATGAAAGAATTTACCAAGACCATCTGCGCCCTGGCCACCCCACCGGGGGAGGGGGGCATTGCGGTGGTGCGGCTGTCGGGTCCCGACGCTTATCCCATTGCCGCCCGGGTGTTCCGCCCCGCAAACCCGGAGAAAAAGGTGGAGGAGGCCAAAGGGTACACCGCCCTCTTCGGCCATTACCTGCTGGAAGGGCGGCCCATGGACCAGACGGTGGCCCTCTTTTACCGGGCTCCCCACAGCTATACCGGGGAGGACGTGGTGGAGCTGTCGGTCCACGGTGGCTCCGCCATGGCCCAGGGATTGCTGAAAGCCCTCCTGGCAGCGGGGGCCAGTCCCGCCGGACGGGGGGAGTTTACCCGCCGCGCCCTGGAAAACGGGAAGATGGACCTGGCCCAGGCGGAATCGGTGATGGAGATCATCTCCGCCGCCGGACGGCAGGGGGCCGCCCTGGCCGCCGGGGCATTGGAGGGGAGCCTCTCCAAGAAAATCACCGCCCTGGCCGGGGAGCTGGTGGAGCTGCGGGGCCATCTGGCCGCCTGGGTGGACTACCCGGAGGAGGATGTGCCCCAGCTGGAGGAATCGGTCCTCCGGTCCGCCCTCCACAGCCAGATCGCCCAGCTGGACCAGCTGATCAAAGGCTACCGCACCGGGTCCATCCTCCGGCAGGGGGTGGATGCGGTCATCGTGGGAAGCCCCAACGTGGGAAAGTCCACCCTCCTCAACCTCCTGGCCGGGTATGACCGGGCCATCGTCACCCCGGTGGCCGGGACCACCCGGGACATTGTGGAGGAGCGGATCCGGCTGGGGGAGAGCGGGGTCTGCCTCAACCTCTTTGACACCGCCGGTCTCCGCCAGACCGGGGATCTGGTGGAGGCGGAGGGGATCCGCCGCAGCTACCAGAAGCTGGACCAGGCGGGGCTGATTTTGGCGGTCTTTGATTTGAGCCGCCCCCTCACCCGGGAGGACCTGGAGCTGGCCCAGCGGTGCCAGGGACGGCCCGCCATCGCCTTCTTCAACAAGGAGGACCTGGACCCCCGTCTGGACACCCAGGTGCTGGCCCCCTGCTTCAAGGCCGCTCTTCCCATCACCGCCCGGCAGGAGGAATCTCTCCCCCTCATTGAGAGCGCCATCCTCCGGGTCTTAAATCTTTCCCAGCTGGACCCCACCGCCGCCGCCCTCACCAGCCAGCGGCAGCTGGAGGCCGCCCTCCGGGCCCGGGAAGCCCTGGCCCAGGGACTTTCCGCCCTGGACCTGGGGCTGGACGCCCTGTCGGTCTGCCTGGACGACGGGCTGGACGCCCTCTACGCCCTCCTGGGCCGGGACCCCACCGCCGACCTGCTGGAGGAGGTCTTCAGCAAATTCTGCGTGGGAAAATAATGTTCCACATGGAACAATAGGAGAAACCATGGAGTATCACAAGTTAGGAAGCTATGACGTGGTGGTCATCGGGGCAGGCCACGCCGGCATCGAGGCGGCTCACGCCGCCGCCCGGCTGGGGGCCAAGACCGCCCTCTTCACCATCAGTCTGGACTTCATCGCCAATATGCCCTGCAACCCCAGCATCGGGGGCACCGCCAAGGGCCACCTGGTCCGGGAGGTGGACGCCCTTGGCGGGCTCATGGGGATCATAGCCGACAAAACCTTCCTGCAAAGCCGGATGCTCAACCGGGGAAAGGGTCCGGCGGTCCACAGCCTCCGGGTCCAGACCGACCGGAAGCAGTACCATCTGGCCATGAAGCAGGCCCTGGAGCTGACCCCCAATCTTTACATCCACCAGGGGGAGATCACCGCCCTGGACCGGCAGGAGGGAAGGGTCACCGGGGTGTTCACCCAGCTGGGGGGATACTATGAGGCGGGGGCGGTGGTCATTGCCACCGGCACCAGCCTGGGAGGAAAAATCTTTGTGGGGGAGGCCAGCTATGAAAGCGGTCCCGACGGCCAGCACGCCTCCACCGCCCTCACCCGGGATCTGGTGGAAGCGGGCCTGCCCATCCGCCGGTTCAAGACCGGCACCCCCGCCCGGGTCCACCGGAGAAGCATCGACTTCTCCAAGCTGGCGGTCCAGCCGGGAGACCCGGAGGAGGAGCTCCAGCCCTTCAGCTTTATGACCGATTTTCCCCTCCACAACAAGGTGGACTGCTATATCGCCTACACCAATCCCAGGACCCATGACATCATCCGGGCCAACATCCACCGGTCTCCCCTCTACGGGGGGATGATCCAGGGGGTGGGACCCCGGTACTGCCCCAGCATTGAGGACAAGGTCATGCGGTTTTCCGAAAAGGACCGCCACCAGATTTTTGTGGAGCCCTGCGGGGAGAACACGGAAGAAATGTATCTCCAGGGGCTCTCCAGCAGCCTGCCCGAGGATGTGCAGAACGCCATGTACCGGACCATTGAGGGATTTGAACACCTGGAACTCATGCGGCCTGCCTATGCCATTGAGTATGACTGCCTGGACCCCACCGCCATGAAGCCCACTCTGGAGATGAAGGCCCTGGCCGGGGTCTACGGGGCGGGGCAGTTCAACGGCACCTCCGGGTATGAGGAGGCCGCCGCCCAGGGCATCCTGGCGGGAATCAACGCCGCCTGCCATGTGCTGGGGAGAAAGGAGCTGGTCCTGCCCCGCCATTCCAGCTACCTGGGGACCCTGGTGGACGACCTGGTGACCAAGGGGGTGCTGGACCCCTACCGGATGATGACCAGCCGAAGCGAATACCGGCTCACCCTCCGCCAGGACAACGCCGACGAGCGGCTCACCCCCATCGGCCGGGAATACGGCCTGGTGGACGACGACCGGTGGGCCCGGTTCACTGCCGGACAGAAGGCCAAGGAGAAGGAGCTGGCCCGGCTGGAAAACACCTCCGTCAAGGCGGCCCAGCTGCGGCAGGCGGCCCTGGAAGCGGGGGTGGACCCGGGGGAGACCGGGGGCTCCGCCGCCCAGCTTCTCCGCCGCCCGGGGGTCACCTATGCCATGATGACCGGGATCATCGGGCCGGGGGAGGATATCACCCCCATGCTGGTCCAGAAAATCGAGACCGAAATAAAATACGCCGGGTACATCCAGCGGCAGCAGCGGGCCATCCGGGAGGTAGCCCGCCACGAGAACACCCCCATCCCGGAGGGATTCTCCTACGCCGGGCTCCAGGGCCTCACCCTGGAATCCCGGGAAAAGCTGGAAAAGATACGCCCCGCCACCCTGGCCCAGGCCGGCCGGATCCCGGGGGTCAGCCCCAGCGATCTGGCCCAGCTCAGCCTGGCCCTGCTCACCTGGCAGAAACGCCGGGAGGAAGGAAATTCCCATGATTGATACATCCCGTCTCCAAGCCAAAGCCGCCGCCCTGGGGATCCACCTGTCCGGCACCGAGCTGGACCTGCTGGACCGGTACGCCGGGATTTTGGTGGAGTATAACCAGAAGGTGAATCTCACCGCCATCACCGACCCGGAAGGCATCGAGGACAAGCATTTTATAGACAGCCTGGTCCTGGCCAACCATCCCCTGGTCCGGGGAAAGATGGTGGACGTGGGGACCGGGGCGCGATTTCCCGGGGTGGTGGCCAAAATCTATCACCCGGACCTGGAACTCACCCTCATGGAGCCCACCGGGAAACGGGGGGAGTTCCTGAAATACCTTTGCGGCCAGCTGGACCTTACGGGGGTGGAATTCGCCAAGGAGCGGGGGGAGGAGGCTGCCCGGAAACAGTGGCGGGAGGTCTTTGACCTGGCCACCGCCCGGGCGGTGGCCGCCCTTCCCGCCCTGGTGGAATACTGCCTGCCCCTGGTGAAGGTGGGGGGCGTGTTCCTGGCCATGAAGGGCCCGGAAGGCGCCCAGGAGCTTACCGCCGCCCGCCGGGCCATCACCCTGCTGGGGGGCGGACAGGGAGCCGTCACCCGGACCCTCCTGCCGGGAGGGGAGCACCGGACCCTCCTCCAGATCCCCAAAATCGCCCCTACCCCCGCCGCTTATCCCCGGAACGGGGGAAAGATCGCCAAAAAGCCCCTGTGAAATTTAGAGGGATTGACAGATTTTTCCAAAATCTCCCAGCCCCCGGTGGTACACTGGAACCAAAGAAGGATTCCGGCGCCCCTCCGGGGGCTGTCTGTTTTAAAAGGAGAGGGGAGAGAAAGAATGTTTGGCAAACCCAAGACCACCGGCAGGGTGGTCCAGATCCCGGTGGAGCTGGTGGACCCCTCCCCCTACCAGGCCCGCACTGTCTTTGACCCGGAGGAAATCTCCGCCCTGGCGGTGAGCATCCTCCAGAACGGCCTCCTCCAGCCGGTGTCGGTCCGGCCCACCGGGGAGGGCCGGTACCAGCTGATAGCAGGGGAGCGCCGGCTGCGGGCCTGCCGTCAGGCGGGACTGACCACCATCCCCGCCATCATCGCCAGCTACGGGGACCAGCAGGCGGCGGCCTTGAGCCTGCTGGAAAACATCCAGCGAAGCCAGCTCAACCCCTTCGACGCTGCCCGGGGCATCCGGGAGGTCATCACCCTCTGGGGCTGCACCCAGGCCCAGGCGGCCAAGCGGCTGGGCCTCTCCCAGCCCGCCCTGGCCAACAAGCTGCGGCTCCTGGCCCTCACCCCCCAGCAGGAGGAGCTATGCCTGAAAGGGGGCCTCACCGAGCGCCACGCCCGGGCAGTCCTCCGGCTTCCGGAGCCCCAGCGGACCTACGCCCTGGAACAGATGGTCGCCAAGAAAATGAGCGTCCGGAAGGCGGACCAGCTGGTGGAACGGCTCCTTGACCCGCCCGCTCCCAAGCGGATCCTCCCCGCCCCCCTGGTGCGGGAGATGAAAATTTTCTATAACACCATCGAGCACGCCGTCCAGGTCATGGGCCAGAACGGCATTGCCGCCACCACCCGCCGGGTGGAGCGGGAGGACTATGTGGAGTACACCATCCACATCCCCCTCTCCCGGGAAAAGACCTCCTCCCGGCCCTGAAATATCGTTTTCCCTTAACAAAGGAAGGACCCTTCTGCAACCATGTGCAGAGGGTCTTTCCTTTTTCCGGGGCGGGGGAGGGGGCAAACTTGTTGTATTTCCCGGGGGATTGTGGTAGAATAAAATGCGCTGAAGAAAAAAATTGTTCCACATGGAACAAAAAGGAGGTTCCCGGATGGCAAAGGTGGTTGCAATCGCAAACCAAAAGGGCGGGGTGGGAAAGACCACCACCGCCGTAAATCTGGCGTCCTGCGTGGCTGCCTATGGCCACCGGGTCCTCCTCATCGACCTGGACCCCCAGGGCAACACCACCTCCGGCTATGGCATCTCCAAGCGGTCGGTGGAGGTGGGGGCCTACCAGCTCCTCATTGACCAGGCGGACGCCCGCACCGCCATCCATACCACCCCCTACAAGGTGGACGTCATCCCCTCCAACACCGCCCTGGCGGGAGCGGGGGTGGAGCTGGTCAACCTGCCCTGCCGGGAGAGCCGTCTCCGCCGGGCCATTGCAGGGATCAACCGGGACTACGACTTCATCTTCATTGACTGTCCCCCCTCCCTGGACCTCATCACCCTCAACGGCCTCTGCGCTGCGGACACGGTCCTCATCCCCATCCAGTGTGAGTACTACGCCCTGGAGGGGTTGAGCGAGCTGCTGAGCACCCTGAAAACCACCCGGAAGATGTACAACAAGTACCTGGACGTGGAGGGGGTGGTCTTTACCATGTACTCCGCCCGGTATAACCTGACCATCCAGGTGGTGGACCAGGTAAAGCAGTTCTTCGGGGATAAGGTTTTCAAGGCGGTCATTCCCCGGGCGGTCCGGCTTTCCGAGGCCCCCAGCTACGGGATGCCCATCAACTACTATGATCCTGCCGGAAAAGCCACCAAGAGCTATATGGAGCTGGCAGGAGAATTTTTGAAGAAAAACCAGAAATAAGGAGGGAACGATCTATGGCAAGACCCAAAGGCGGCCTGGGCCGGGGGCTGGAAAGCCTTTTTGCAGATACCGGCAGCACCGGCGGCGAACAGCCCGGGGAGGTGACTACCCTTCCCCTGGCAGAACTGGAGCCGGATCCCTCCCAGCCCCGGAAAACCTTCCGGGAGGAGACCCTCTCCCAGCTGGCCAAGAGCATTGAGGAGAACGGTCTGCTCCAGCCCATTGCGGTACGGCCCACCCTGTCGGGGGGGTACACCATCATCGCCGGGGAACGGCGGTGGCGGGCGGCCCGGATGGCGGGGATGACCCAGGTCCCGGTCATCATCCGGGAGGTCACCGATCAGCAGGCCATGGAGCTGGCCCTCATTGAGAACCTCCAGCGGGAGGACCTGGACCCCATGGAACAGGCGGAGGGGTTCCAGCAGCTTCTCACCCGGTGCGGCCTCACCCAGGAACAGGCGGCCCAGCGGCTGGGGATCAGCCGGAGCAGCCTGGCCAACAGCCTGCGGCTTCTCAGCCTGCCGGAAAATGTCCGGCAGATGGTGAAGGAGGGGAAACTCTCCACCGGCCACTGTAAGGTGATCCTGGGGCTGCCTTCCCCTGACCTGATGGAGACCGCCGCCGCCCTGGTGGCGGAAGGGCAGCTGAACGTCCGCCAGACCGAGGCCCTGGTGAAGAAGCTCCAGAAGGCCCCCAAGCCCCCCAAGCCCCAGACCCTCCGCCAGGAGAGCAGCCTCCCCACCGAGGTGGAGGCCAGCCTGCGGGAGGTCACCGGCAGCGAGATCAAGGTGAAGTACAAACAGGGAAAAGGCACCCTGACTCTCCACTTTTACAGCGACGAGCAGCTGCGGCAGTTCGCCAACCTGCTGGGGAACTATCAGAAGGAAAACTAACAAAATCAACCATATATTATTAAATTACAGGAGGAACATCCCATGCTGGATATTCGTTTCGTCCGGGAAAATCCGGATCTGGTGAAGGAGAACATCAAGAAGAAGTTCCAGGAGTCCAAGCTGCCCCTGGTGGACGAGGTCATCGACCTGGACGCCCGGCTCCGGGCCGCCATTCAGGAGGCCAACGACCTGCGGGCCAACCGGAACGCCCTCTCCAAACAGATCGGCGTCCTCATGGGCCAGGCCAAGAAGGACCCCTCCAAGGCCGCCGAGGCCGAGGCGGTGAAGGCCCAGGTCACCGCCCAGGCTGACCGGCTCAAGGAGCTGGAGGCCCTGGAGAGCCAGCTCCAGGAGGAGCTTACCGGGAAGATGATGATCATCCCCCAGATGATCGACCCCAGCGTCCCCATCGGCCCCGACGACAGCTGCAACGTGGAGGTCCAGCGGTTCGGAGAGCCGGTGGTCCCCGACTATCCCATCCCCTACCATACCGAGATCATGGAGAGCTTTGACGGCATCGACCTGGACGCCGCCGGCCGGGTCTCCGGCAACGGGTTCTACTACCTGCTGGGGGACATTGCCCGGCTCCATGAGGCGGTCATCGCCTACGCCCGGGATTTCATGATCAGCAAGGGCTTCACCTACTGCATCCCCCCCTTCATGATCCGGGGGAATGTGGTCACCGGGGTCATGAGCTTTGCGGAAATGGACGCCATGATGTACAAAATCGAGGGAGAGGACCTCTACCTCATCGGCACCAGCGAACATTCCATGATCGGCCGGTTCATTGACCAGATCATCCCCGAGGCCAAGCTGCCCCAGACCCTCACCAGTTACAGCCCCTGCTTCCGGAAGGAGAAGGGGGCCCACGGCATTGAGGAGCGGGGGGTCTACCGGATCCACCAGTTCGAGAAGCAGGAGATGGTGGTGGTCTGCAAGCCCCAGGAGAGCATGGACTGGTACGAGAAGATGTGGCGGTACAGCGTGGAGCTGTTCCGGAGCATGGAGATCCCCGTCCGGCAGCTGGAGTGCTGCTCCGGCGACCTGGCCGACCTGAAGGTGAAGAGCTGCGATATCGAGGCCTGGAGCCCCGGCAGCAGAAATACTTCGAGGTCTGCAGCTGCTCCAACCTGGGGGACGCCCAGGCCCGCCGGCTGAAAATGCGGGTGAAGGGGGAGGACGGCAAGACCTACCTGCCCCACACCCTCAACAACACGGTGGTGGCCCCGCCCCGGATGCTCATTGCCTTCCTGGAGAACCATCTCCAGGCCGACGGCACCGTCACCATCCCCGCCGTGCTCCAGCCCTACATGGGCGGCGCCCAGGTGCTGGTCCCCAAGAAGAAGTAAAGAGGAAAGAAAAACACCCCGGAGCTCCGGGGTGTTTTTTGATTCAGGAAACAGGCTGGGGCTCCCGTTTCCAGTGCTTTATGAGTTTCAGGAGAAGTCCCCTGCCCAGGGAATAGAGGGCGTAAAAGACCACCCCGCCCACCAGGCAGATGACCGGGGGCCACCATTCCGGGTCACGAACGTAGAGGAAGAGAAAATGGGTCACCCCGGTGGCACAGTAGGCCTTCTGGAAGAGGAAGATGAAATAGCTGGCCTTCCCCAGATGACCCAGGAGGCCGGTGGTGAAGGAGGGGAGGGAAAACTGGGAGACCCAGACCCCCGCCACCAGCAGGGCTTCCATGGCCAGAAGGAGGGCCAGATCGAAGGAGCGGCCCCGCACCAGCCAGGCCGCACCGGCAAAGAGGACCGGGTGGAACCACCGCCACCTCACCCCCACCTGGAAGGTGGCCATCCCCAGCAGGAAGGTGAGAAGCCGGTCCAGACCAATGGCCCGGACCCCGGTCAGTTCAACGACCCTTTCTACCTGCTGCCAAAGGGGAAGAAGGGGACCCAGCTTGTACATACAGAGAAGGGTAAGGATGAAGCAGGGCCAGGGAAATTTGGCGTAGAGCCAGCGGAACAGGGGAAAGAGAATAAGAAGCTGGACCAGAAGCCCGATGTAATATCCCCCCGGCCCGGGGCCGCCGGCGGGATACATGGCGATCATCTCCCGGATCCGGAAGAAGCCCCGGATGTCCCCGTTGAGGAAGGGATAGTACCAGGTGTTCAGGTTATTCCAGGTGACAAAGAAGCTGTGGTATAAGATCTCCACCCCGTACAGCAGGGTGTAGGGAATCAGGATCTGGGCCAGCCACCGGGGAAAGAGAGTTCGGTAGTAAACAAGGGGCGTCTCTGCCTGATGGCGCTGGGCGGCCATGGCCCAGAGAAACCCGCTGCAAATAAGGAAAGGCCGCACCGGTTCGTCATGGGTAGCCACCAGGTCCAGAAATTGCTGGACCTGGAGAGTAGGCACCGTATGGAGCAGGATCACCAGACAGGCGGCACCCAGTTTTAACAGGTCCAGCCCCCACAGGCGATTGGATGACGGCATAAAGACTCCTCCTTCAAAGGACGGTCACAAAAGGTAAACAAAATGTAAATCAATGTTATTATAAGAAAGAAAACATCCCGTTGTCAAACAAAGAGGGAAAAAGAAAACGATATTCTGCCCCTTTGAAGAAAAAAGCAAAAATTTCCTGTAAGATTTTCAAAAAAACCTTGACAGAAGGGGACATTTTGCTTATAATGATAAAGCGTTCTCCGGAACGGACAAATGTGGCGGTGTATCTCAGTTGACTAGAGAAGTCGGTTCATACCCGAGGTGTCAGCGGTTCGAATCCACTCACCGCTACCATAATTACAAGATTTCGCCAAAATGAAACGGTAGCCCGCAATAGTGGGCGACAGGCTTGCTGTTTTGGCGAAATTTTGTAATATGGCCCGATGGTCAAGCGGTCAAGACATCGCCCTTTCACGGCGGTAACCCGGGTTCGATTCCCGGTCGGGTCACCAAAAATCCACAGGCTCCGTTAGGGGCTTGTGGATTTTTACTTATTACCTCTTCCCTTTTCACTCTTCCCTAAACTTGAAGGGTGGATTTTTGGAAAGTAAGAAGGAATAGGGAATAAGGAATAAATGAGGAACGGGGTGCAACCATGAACAGTCCTCTCCTATCTAAGTCTAAATCCTTTGCCTTAGAAATTATAAAAGTATGCAATGAAATAAAGTCTTCAAAACGAGAAGGCGTTCTTACCAATCAGCTCATCCGCTCCGGAACCAGCATTGGTGCCAATATCCGGGAGGCTTTTTACGGTCATGGTCGGTCTGATTTCATTGCCAAACTCCAGATTGCTTTGAAGGAATGCTCAGAGAGCGAATATTGGCTGGAATTACTGATGGAAAGCGGTTATTATAGCGATTCCACAATTCTCGAACATTGCATTGAAATGAAAAAACTCCTGATCGCATCTCTCAACACCGCAAAAAAGAATGTAAAGTAACGGCATCTATACTGCTGTGATGTTTCAAAACCTCCCCAGTCGAAAGGCTGGGGAGTTTTTTTGTTATCCTATGCATAAAATGCGGTATTGTTTCATAGGATTGCGGAAATGTAAAGGGAAGGTGTTTGCAGGGCAACCCAAAGTTCCCTATAATAGAAATTGCCCAGAGAACAGGGAAGGAGGGTCCAGGATGAAGTTGTCAAACAAAATCCTAAACCTGAGAAA
>CALXEN010000038.1 GCA_944387325.1 uncultured Clostridia bacterium
TGGAAAGCGATGAGAACGCCTGCCGGATCGGGGAGGTGGCCCTGGTGCCCGCCTCCAGTCCGGTGAACCGGAGCGGCCTTCTCTTCTACGATACCCTCTTTGACGAGAACGCCGCCTGCCACATTGCCTTCGGGGACGGATATCCCGGTACTGTGGCGGGGGGCAACGACATGACCCACGGCCAGCTGCTGGAGAAGGGAGTCAACGCCAGTGCCATCCATGAGGACGTGATGATCGGTGCCGGAGATACGGATATCACCGGCTTCACCGCCGACGGCCGGGAAGTTCCGGTTTTCCGGGGCGGGGAATGGGTGTTGCAGTGACCTTCTCCATATGGTATGATGGAGATACAGAAGGGAAGGTGTGACCTATGTGGAACAGACCGCTGCTGAAAAACAATGCAAAAAATGTCATCGCCCGGCGGGGCTGGGGAGCGCTGCTTCTGGCGGTGACCATCTATAGTATCCTGGACGGGTTTTCCGTCACCTACGATTCCAAGCACCGTTTTGCCGATGCAGTGGTGGCCGGATTTATCCAGATCCGCCTCCAGGGCCCCGACTGGGTCGGCACTGCCGCAATCCTTGGGCTTCTCAGTGTTGTCCTTTCCCTCTTTGTGGGGATGATCCTCCAGGTGGGATATATCCGGTACCTTATGGAGAGCCGCCAGGGGGACCCGCCCCTGGATACCCTCTTCTCGGTCTTCCGGTCCGGGTACGGGAATATCTTCAAAGTGCAGTTCCTCACCGGCCTGAAGATCGTCCTCTGGAGCCTGCTGCTGGTGGTGCCCGGGATCATCAAGGCATACCAGTATTACATGGTACCCTATCTTCTGGCAGAAAACCCCTACCTGTCGGCCGACCGGGCTCAGGAACTGAGCCGTCAGATGATGGAAGGGGAGAAGTGGCGCACCTTTGTGCTGGAGCTCTCCTTCCTGGGCTGGACTTTCCTGGCAGCCCTGGCAGGAGAACTGCTGGAACTCATCCCCCTTACCGGCGGGGTCAGCTTTGTCTCCGTTGCAATGCTGCCGGTGGCCGTCTATCAGAACAGCACCATGGCGGAGCTCTGTGCAGCCCTGCGGGCCAAGGCGGACGCCATGGGGATGGTGGAGCCGGGGGAGCTTACCGGCTTTGTCACCTACCAGTAAAAAGACCGGAAAAAGAGCATTTTTGGGCGATTCCCCGGGAAAGGGGGTTGCATTTTTCCAAAACTATGGTATACTGGGTAAGGTTAAGTAAATGATGGTAAAAGGAAAGTGGGCCGCAAGGTCCGCTTTTCTTGTTTCTGTTGGGAAAGGAGGAGATATTATGGCAAAGACCAGCCACGGGGGAGGATACACCACCGCCTTGGTGGAAGCCCTGGTGACCCCGGTAGCCCGGGAGATGGGTCTGGAGATCTGGGATGTGCGGTTTGAAAAGGAAGGTCCCGACTGGTTCCTCCGGGTGCTGATCCAGCGTCCCGGCGGATATCTGGATACGGATACCTGCGAGGCTTTCAGCCGGGCCATCGACCCCATTCTGGACCGGGAAGACCCCATTGACCAGAGTTATTATCTGGAGGTGGGCAGCCCCGGACTGGGCCGCCGCCTGACCCGTCCTGCCCATTACCAGGCCTGCATGGGCCAGCTGCTGGAGGTGCGGCTCATCCGCCCCGATGAATCGGGTCAGCGGGAATACGAGGGCGCCCTTACCGCCGCCGACGGCCAGGGCTTTACCCTGGACACCCCTGCCGGGGAAAAGACTTTCCCCTATGCCGCCGCCAGCTTTGTAAAGCTGTGCGACGACCGGGACCTGTTTTGATCAGAGATAGATTGAATATCAAATGTAGGAGGAATTCCCAAAATGAATCAAGAGTTTTTTGACGCCCTGGCCGCTCTTTGTCAGGAACGGGGGATCTCGGTGGATTACCTGGTGGAGAAGATCCGGGCCGCCGTGGTCCTGGCCGTGAAGAAGAACTGCGGCGTGGAGGACGACAACGTTCTGGTGGAGATCAACCCCGAGGCGGGCAAGTTTTCCGCCAGCCTGGTGCGGGATATTGTGGAAGAGGTGGAAGACCCCCACACCCAGGTGTCTGTGGAGGAGGCCCAGCGGGTCCGGAAGACCTACAAGGTCGGCCAGCGGATGGTCACCAAGCTGAAGACCAAGGACTTCGGCCGGATCGCCGCCCAGACCGCCAAGCACGTCATCCGGCAGGGGATCCGGGACGCCGAGCGGAACCAGCAGTACAATGAGATGCAGTCCAAGAGCCACGAGATCATCACCGGCACCGTGGTCAATGTGGACCCCGAGCGGGGGCTGGTCAGCCTGGATCTGGGGAAGGGCGGCAACGTCATCCTGCCCCGGAACGAGCAGATCCCCGGGGAAGAATATTACGAAGGCCAGACCCTCCAGGTCTATGTGGTGGATGTGGCCGAGACCGAGCGTGGCCCCAAGATCATGATCAGCCGGACCCATCACGGCCTGGTCAAGCGGATGTTCGAGATGGAGGTCCCCGAGATTTTCGAGGGGATCGTGGAGATCAAGGCCATCAGCCGGGAGGCTGGCGCCCGCACCAAGATGGCGGTCACCAGCAAGGACCCCAACGTGGATCCCGTAGGCGCCTGCATTGGCGCCCACGGTACCCGTGTGGCCAAGATCGTGGAAGAGCTGGGCGGTGAGAAGATCGACATCGTCAAGTGGAGCGAGAACATTGAGGAGTTCATCAGCGCCGCCCTCAGCCCCGCCAAGGTGGTGAAGGTGGAGATCCTGGATCCCGAGACCAAGAGCTGCCGGGTCACCGTGCCCGACCAGCAGCTGAGCCTGGCCATCGGCAACCGGGGCCAGAACGTCCGGCTCTGCGTCAAGCTGACCGGCTACAAGATCGATATTCATCCTGAGTCCGGCTACTACGGCGAGGACGAAGCCTGAGAAGAGTACCTACCCTATCTGCAAAGGAGGCCTGCCCGGTGCAGCAAAAGAAGATACCTGTCCGTCATTGCCTGGGATGCAATGAGGGAAAACCCAAGCGGGAGCTGGTGCGGGTGGTGCGTACCCCCCAGGGGGAGATCTCCCTGGACAGCCGGGGCAAAATGCCCGGCCGGGGCGCCTACATCTGCCCCCGGGTGGAATGCCTGAACAAGGCCCGGAAGGCCAAGCGGCTGGAGCGGGCCCTGGACCGGGAGATCCCCCCTGAGATCTACGCCCGGCTGGAGGAGCAGATCGCCTCTCTCCCCCCGGAAGAAAAGGAGGAGTGAGCCATGGCCCGGGATCCCTTGTACGGGGCCTTGTCCCTGGCCCGGAAGGCGGGAAAGCTGGCCATGGGCTTTGATCCGGTGAAGGATCAGGTCCTGGCAGGAAGAGCTTTCCTGGTCCTCACCGCCGCCGACCTGAGCCCCAAGACCTGCAAGCGGGTGGAACAGTACTGTCAGGACCTGGTGGAGCTGAAACCCACCGCCCTGACCCAGAATGACCTGGCCGGCTTTGCCCATAAGCCGGTGGGGGTCCTGGGGGTGCTGGACCCCAATCTGGCCAAACTTTGCAAAAACGCCCTTCTCAAATCCGCAGCAGTGGCAGCTGCCCAAAAACCAAATCAGGAGGATAAGAGCGAATGACCATTAAATATAAAATCAGTGATGTGGCAAAGGCCCTGGGCCTTCCCGCCAAGAAGCTGGTGGAGCTGATGAACGCCGCCGGCGATCCCTCCGTCAAGACCGGCTCCAGCCTGGAGGAGGGCCAGATGAACCTGCTGTTCGATCTGGTCACCGCCGCTTACAGCGAGTCCGACCTGACTCCCTACCTGAACTCCGGCAAGAAGGAGGAGCCCAAGCCCCAGCCTGTGAAGGCAGAGCCCAAGAAGGCTGCTCCCGCTCCCCAGAAGAAGGCCGAGGCCAAAAAGACCCAGCCCGAGGAGAGCCCCAAGAAGCACCAGTCCAACCAGTCTGTCAGCCTTCATGAGCTGGCGGGCAAGGAAGCTGCCGCCGCCCCCACCCAGGTGGTGGAGGTCCAGCGCCAGCAGGTCACCGTGGACACCCGAACCGTGGACGTGAACCTGGATAAGTTCAACGAGCGGTATACCGATATGGCTGCCAGCAAGGGCGGAATGGACAAACGCCGGAACCAGCCCAGCGGCAACAAGCAGAAGTTCACCAACCGGAACAACAAGCGGAACGACAAGTTCAAGGGCCGCCGGGAGACCGAGGCAGAGCGGCTCCAGCGGATCCAGCTGGAGAAGGCCCGGAACGCCCAGCTGAAGATCACCCTGCCCGACGAGATCACCGTGGGCGAGCTGGCTTCCCGCCTGAAGAAGACCGCCGCCGAAGTCATCAAGAAGTTCATGATGATGGGGGAGATGCACGCCATCTCCGACGTGGTGGATTTTGATACCGCCGCCCTCATTGCCGATGAATTCCACGCCAAGGTGGAGCGGGAAGTCCATGTCTCCATCGAGGAGCGTCTGTTCCAGGTGGAGGAGGACGATGTCGCCTCTCTCCAGACCCGGCCCCCCGTGGTGGTGGTCATGGGCCACGTCGACCACGGCAAGACCTCTATTCTGGATGCTATCCGGAAGACCAATGTGACCGCCGGAGAAGCCGGCGGCATTACCCAGGCCATCGGCGCCTACCAGGTCAAGATCAACGACGACG
>CALXEN010000039.1 GCA_944387325.1 uncultured Clostridia bacterium
TTTCTTCTTCTTTGGTGATATCCTCCACCGTGATCCCCATTTCCACCATGAGAACCATCACATGGTAGGCCAGGTCGGCAATTTCATAAATGGTTTCTTCCTTGTCCCGCTTGCAGGCGGCGACGATCACCTCGGTGGATTCCTCCCCTACCTTTTTCAGGATCTTATCCATCCCCTTTTCAAACAGGTAGGTGGTGTAGCTGCCCTCCTTGGGGGTGTCCTTCCGGCCTTTCAGCATCTGGTAAAGACCTTCCCAGGCGAAGGGTTTCAGCTCATCCGAAACATAGACTTCATTGAAGAAACAGCTTTCCGCTCCGGTATGGCAGGCAGGTCCGTCCTTGACCACCTCCACCACCAGGGCATCCCCGTCACAGTCGGCAGTGATGGAGACCACCCGCTGGATGTTTCCGCTGGTCTCCCCTTTCCGCCAGATTTCCTGGCGGCTCCGGCTCCAGAAAACCGTCCGCTTTTCCGCAATGGTAAGAGCCAGGGTTTCCCGGTTCATATAGGCAAGGGTCAGCACCTGCTTGGTGTAGTGATCCTGGACAATGGCCGGGATCAGACCCTTTTCATCAAATTTCAAATCCATACTGTCAACTCCCCCCGGCACTCCGGGGCACTCTTCAAAGTCTTACCTCTATATTATTATATCGGAGGTATTTTTTCAACTCCCCAATGGGAACTTTTTGGGTATGAAAAATGCTGGCGGCCAGACCTGCATCCATTCCCTTGTGGTGGAACAGTTCCAGGAAATCCTCCTTGCAGCCTGCCCCGCCGCTGGCAATAATGGGCACATCCACCAAAGCTGCAACGGCATCCAGCATTTCCAGGTCAAACCCCTGTTTTACTCCGTCGGTATCAATGCTGTTGAGGCAGATTTCTCCGGCGCCGTTTTTCACCCCCTGCACGATCCAGTCCAGAGCATCCAGCCCGGTGTCCTCCCGGCCTCCTTTGGCAAAGACCCGGAACTGTCCGTCCACCCGCTTTACATCCACGCTGAGGACCACGCACTGGTCCCCATACCGGCGGGCGGCCCGGGAGATAAGCCCCGGGTCCCGGATGGCGCCGCTGTTGACACTGACCTTGTCTGCACCGCATTTTAGCACCCGGTCAAAATCCTCCAGGGTGTTGATGCCCCCGCCCACCGTCAGGGGGATGAAAATTTCCCGGGCCACCTGGGTGAGGATGTCGGTAAAGAGGGTGCGGCCCTCATAGCTGGCGGTGATGTCGTAAAACACCAGCTCGTCCGCCCCCGCCTGGTTATACATCCGGGCCATCTCCACCGGGTCGGCCATATCCCGGAGCCCTTCAAAGTTGACTCCCTTGACCACCCGTCCGTTTTTCACGTCCAGACAAGGAATAATCCGTTTTGTAATCATAGCTTACCAACTCTTTGTATTATTCTGCAATTTTTATACAATTCGTTAAATCCAATGCTCCGGTATAGAGGGATTTGCCCAGAATAGCCCCCCAGACCCCCATTTCTTTCAGCTGGGTCAGCTCCGGTTCAAAGCTGATTCCCCCGCTGGCAATGATGTTGAGCCCCGGGATAGCAGTGAGCTGGCGGTAGAGTTCCAGGTTGGTTCCGGCCATGGCGCCATCCCGGCTGATATCGGTGTAGATAACGGTACTGACCCCCACATCCGCCAGCCGGCGGCAGAAGTCGATTCCCTTCTCCCCGCTCAGCTCCTTCCAGCCTTTAATGGCCACATAGCCGTCCCGGGCATCCACGCCCACCGCAATATGGGAGCCATACTCTTTGGCCATCCGGGCGGTAAAGTCGAAATCCTCCACCGCCACAGTGCCCAGAATACACCGCTCCACCCCCAGGGCAAGGTAGTCCTCGATTCTCTGCTGGGTGCGGATTCCGCCCCCCACTTCAATGGAGAAGCCGCCCAGAGCGGCAATGGAACGGATGCTTTCATAGTTGGCGGTGGTGCCGTCCTTGGCCCCGTCCAGGTCCACCAGATGGAGCTGGCTGGCTCCCGCCTGACGAAAAGCCAGGGCCTGAGCCGCCGGGTCCTGACCGTAAACGGTCATCTGGTCGTAGTCTCCCTGATAGAGCCGGACCACCTGGCCAGCCCGCAGGTCAATGGCGGGGAGAATATACATAGGGATTCCTCCTTAGAGTTGGCTGAAGGCTCTCAGGATCCGCAGGCCCGTATCTCCGGACTTTTCCGGGTGGAACTGGGCGCCCCACACAAGGCCCCGGCGCACCACCCCGGTGACCGGGACGGAGTAATCGCTGGTGGCCAGGGTGCTTTCCATGCAGTCCTTGCCATAATAGCTGTGTACATAGTAGACATATTCCCCCTCCCGGATATATTGGAAGAGAGGGTCGTCCTTCAAAATATGGAGGGCGTTCCAGCCCATGTGGGGCACCTTCAGCCCCGGGTCCTTTAAATCAGGCCGGAGGGGTGCCACCTGGCCGGGGATAAATCCCAGTCCCTTGTGGCGGCCATATTCCAGGCTCTCCTCAAAAAGGAGCTGCATCCCCAGGCAGATTCCCAACAGGGGCTTCCGGGCGGCCAGTTCCTTCACTACCGGCACCAGGCCGGTGGCCTCCAGCTTGGCCATGGCATCCCCGAAGGCGCCCACCCCCGGTAGGATGATCCGGTCCGCCCGATCCAGCACCCGGGGATCGGCGGTTACCTCCACCTGCTGGTCCAGGGCCTTGAGGCTGCTGGAAAGGCTGAACAGGTTCCCCACCCCGTAATCTACAATGGCAATCATACCAGCAATCCCTTGGTGGAGGGGATCTCGTCCCCCAGTTTGGGATCCAGGGCCACCGCCTGGCCCAGGGCACGGCCCATTCCCTTGAAGCAGGCTTCCAGGATATGGTGGGCGTTCTCCCCTGCCAGCTGCTTGAAGTGGAGTGTCCCCGGCAGATTTCGGGCCAGGGCCCACCAGAATTCCTTGGCGCACTCGGTATCAAAGTCCCCCACCCGGGCGGCAGGCAGTTCCACCTGATACCCCAGAGTGGCCCGGCCGCTGATGTCCACGGCACAAATGACCAGGGCCTCATCCATGGGCAGGATGAAGCTGCCGTACCGGGTGATCCCCCGCATCTCTCCCAGGGCCTGGGCAAAGGCCTTTCCCAGGACGATCCCCACATCCTCGGTGGTGTGGTGGGCGTCCACCTTCAGGTCCCCCTGGCAGGTGAGGGTCAGGTCAAACCGGCCGTGGCGGGCAAACAGTTCCAGCATATGGTCCAGAAAGCCGCAGCCGGTGTCAATCTGGACCTTGCCGGTGCCGTCCAGGCCCAGGGTCAGGGAGATCCGGGTCTCCCGGGTATTCCGTTCCAGCGTGACAGTCCGCATAATTTACTCTCCTTGCCCCTGGAGGAGGTCCTCCAGGATATTCAAAAAGGCTTTCATTTCCTCGTCGGTGCCGATGGTGATACGCACATAGGGGGCAGTACGGGGTTTGCCGAAGTGGCGGACCAGCACCCCCCGGGCTTTCAGGGCCTTATACAGGTCCGCCCCCAGGATCCGATCCGTCCGGGCAAAGAGGAAGTTGGCCTGGCTGGGCAGGACCTCCAGCCCCATCTCTTTCAGGGCCTGGGCGGTCTTTTCCCGGGTGTTCATGATCTTCTGGCAGCAGTTCCGGAAATAGGCCACATCCTGAATGCTGGCGGCAGCCGCCAGCATGGAGAGCCGGTTGATGTTGTAGGGGTGGAAGCTGAACTTGATCCGGTTCAGGTCCGCAATGAGGGCGGCCTGGGCCATGGCGTAGCCCACCCGGGCTCCGGCCAGGTTGTGGCTCTTGCTGAAGGTCTGGACCACCACCAGGTTATCGTAGTAGGGAATGAGGGGGATGCAGCTCTCGGCTCCGAAGTCCACATAGGCTTCGTCCACGATGACCACATTCTCCTGGTTATTTTTCAGGATCCCCTCCATCTGGTCCCGGGTGAGGGCCATACCGGTGGGGGCGTTGGGGTTTGCCAGCACGATGGTCCCCCCGGCGTTGTAATACTTGGCCGGGTCGATGGAGAAATCCTCCTCCAGCGGGATGATTTTGGTGGGAACCTTGTGGAGGCCGGCCCAGATGGGGTAGCAGCCGTAGGTCACATCAGGAAAAACCAGGGGGGTATTCTCATCGCAGAAGGCCCGGACCGCAAAGGCCAGCACCTCGTCGCTGCCGTTTCCCAGCATGACCTGGTCCGGTTTCAGGTCGTACCGGGCGCTGATGGCATCCACCAGACGCTTGCAGGTGGGGTCGGAGTAGAGCCGGAGCTTGTCCGCCTCGTCCGCCGTCAGCACCTCCTTCACCCAGGGGGTGGGAGGATAGGGATTCTCGTTGGTGTTCAGTTTGATGTATTTCTGGTTCTGGGGCTGTTCCCCCGGCACGTAGGGTTCCAGCTCCTCCAGGGTCCTGGTAAAAAAGCGGCTCATTTTTCTTCCTCCTCAAACCGGATGGTGACGCTCCGGGCGTGGGCCTGAAGCCCCTCCCGGAGGGCAAAGTCCGCCACCCGCCCCTGGACCTTCTCCAGGGCGGCACGGTCATAATAGATAAAGCTGGACTTCTTCACGAAATCGTCCACGCTCAAGGGGCTGCTGAACCGTGCGGTGCCGCTGGTGGGCAGGGAGTGGTTGGGCCCGGCAAAATAGTCCCCCAGCGCCTCCGGCACATTCTTCCCCAGGAAGATGCTACCGGCATTTTTGATGCTGGGAAGGAGGGCGAAGGGCTGGTCGGTGCAGATCTCCAGGTGCTCGGGGGCGATGAGGTTCACCGCCTGAACCGCCTTGGCCATGTCAGTGGTGACCACGATCTTCCCGTTGGTGTCGATGCTGGTCCGGGCGATCTCCTCCCGGGGCAGGAGGGGCAGCTGTTTTTCCAGCTCCTCCTGCACTGCCAGGGCCAGGGGCATACTGTCGGTGACCAGAACGGCGCTGGCCAGCTTGTCATGCTCCGCCTGGCTCAGCAGGTCGGCGGCCACCCAGGCGGGGTTGCAGGTCCCGTCCGCCAGGACCAGGATCTCGCTGGGGCCGGCGATCATGTCGATGCTCACCTTCCCGAAGACCTTCCGCTTGGCGGTAGCCACGTAGATGTTCCCGGGGCCCACGATCTTGTCCACGGCAGGCACCGTCTCGGTGCCGTAAGCCAGGGCTGCAATGGCCTGGGCGCCCCCGGCCTTGATGATCTGGGTGACCCCCGCCACATGGGCGGCGGCCAGGATGGCCGGGTTCACCTTTCCGTCCTTCCCGGCGGGGGTGGTCATGACGATCTGGGATACCCCGGCGATCTGAGCGGGGATTACGTCCATCAAAACGGTGCTGGGGTAGGCAGCAGTGCCTCCCGGCACATAGACCCCGGCCTTCTCAATGGGGGTGTATTTCTGCCCCAGGACCACCCCTTCCCGGCCGGTGTAGACCAGATCCTTGTGGACCTGGCACCGGTGGAATTCCCGGATATTGTCAGCGGCCATCTTCAGGGTCTGGAGGAACTCCGGGTCGGTCCCGGCCAGGGCCTCCTCCATCTCCTCCCCGGTCACCTGGACAGAGGTAAGGCTGGCCCCGTCCAGCTTCTGGGCATAGTCTATGAGGGCGGCGTCCCCCCGGCGGCGGACCTCCTCAATGATGGCGTCCACCACCGCTTCCACATTCTTCTCCGCCCGCAGGTCCCGGTTGAGGATCTCCTGGGGGCTGACCTTGTCAAAATCGTAAATCTTAATCATTCTGCAACACCTCTTCCAGCTTTTCCAGGAGGATCTTCAGCTGGGATTCCTTGAATTTGCTGGTGGACTTGTTGGCAATGAGCCGGGCGCTGATGGGCATGAACTCCTCCAGCACCGCCAGATCGTTCTCCTTCAGGGTGGTCCCCGTCTCCACAATGTCCACGATCACATCGGAGAGGCCCAGGATAGGGGCCAGCTCAATGCTGCCGTTCAGCTTGATGATGTCAATGGCCCGGCCCTTCTGGGCGAAATGGTCCTTGGCAATGTTTACGAACTTGGTGGCCACCCGGAGCGGCCGGCTCTCGTCGTCCTGGAAGTCCTTGGGGCCTGCCATGCACATCCGGCATTTTCCCAATCCGGTATCCAGCAGCTCGTCCACGTCGGCGGAGGACTCCACCAGAATATCCTTCCCCACGATCCCGATGTCGGCGGCGCCGTGCTCCACATACACCGCCACATCGCTGGGCTTGACCAGAAAATACCGGATCCCCGCCTGGGGGTTCTCCACCACCAGCTTCCGGGTCTCCTGGTAGTTTTCCGGGCAGCCGTAGCCGATTTTTTCCATGAGCCGGTAGACCTTGTCCCCCAGCCGGCCCATGGGGAGGGCCACATTGAGGACGACAGGGGCCGCCGGTTCCGGAGGCCGGACGGCATCCAGCCGCTCCAGCTCGTCCAGATAGAGGGCGAAGCCTATGGCCCCTGCCCCGGGGGTGAACTGCCGGGCCAGAAGGTCATACTGCCCGCCCTTCAGCAGGCACCGGGGCAGGCCCTTGACGTACCCCGCCATGACCACCCCGTTGTAATACTCCATCTCTCCGGTGAGCCGGAGGGAAAGGCGAATCCGCCCAGACATAGGGCCCAGGATCCCGTCAATGTCCGCCAGCTGATCCAGGGCGGCCTCCATCCGGGTATTCAGCACCATGGCCCGGGCCTGGTCCAGAACAGGGCCCATGGCCCCTTCCAGCCCCAGCACCCGCTGGAGGACAGCGGCGCAGTCCGGGGTGATCTTCCCCAGCCGGGCCAGCTCTCCCAGGCCATGGGCCCGCTTATCCCGGAGACATTCCAGGCTCTCCCCCCGGAGGGCCTGGGGGACCCGCAACCCCTCCAGCAGTCCGGTGATAAAGCCCATGTGGCCCAGCTCCAGCACAAACTCGCTGCCGGTGAGGGCCAGGGCATCCACTGCCAGGCGGATGATCTCGGTGACCAGGCCGCTGTCCACAGCGCCCAGGCACTCCACTCCCATCTGGCTGATTTCCTGGAAGGTATGGCTTTCCCGGCTGGGCCGGTAGACCTTTTCCTGGTAATAATATTTCTTGCACTCCCCCGGCTGGGGCTGGGCGTTTTTGGCGATGCTCAGGGTCACGTCCGGCTTTACCGCCAGCAGCCGCCCGTCCAGGTCGGTGAAGGTGATGACCTGGTCGGCGCTGAGGAACCGGGCGTACTGCTGATAGAGGCTGTATTCCTCAAACCGGCCCATCCGGTAGCAGCGGTACCCCCGCTTCTCCAAGCTTCCCCGCAGAAGAAGAGCGGTGCGCTCTCCCCTGCCCAGGCTGCACAGATCCAATTCCATGGTATTCTCTTCCTTTGCCGTGGTCTTGCCCCCCTGGGGCTGTCAGATTATTATACTTTACTTTTGTAAAGTTGTAAAGTATTCTTTAAAAGTTCATTTTAAAACAGGAAAAGGGCAACCGCCCCCATGCCGGGGCAGCCGGGAAAACTTTTCCGTTTTCCCGGGCTGTTCCAGCCTTTGGCGGTGCCCTGTTTTGCAGGACTTATCCCTGGCATCCCAGGTCGTCCCAATCCCCGAAGTCCTCCGCAGAGGCGATCTTGGTGGGATAGAATCTTCCTTCCTCGTCCCGGGGGGCGCCCTGGCTGCCCAGGGTCACCGGGTTGGGGTTGGGGGTGGGAGAGGGATCTTTCCAGACCGTGCCTTCGGCCCGCTCCTTCTCCAGTTCTTCCACATTTTCCTGAGGCATAAAGATCTCGGTCTCCTCGGCCTCCTCAGGCTCGTTCACCTTGATCAGGCGATAGGCGGTGAAGGCCGCTACTGCGCCGATCCCGATGGCCAGTAATTGGGCGATCAACTTCATGGGGATCTTCCTTTCTGTCGTTTGATTTTAGGACACGGGTACTACATCCTCCGCAGGCGCCGGGGCGGGGACCACCTCCAGAGCCGTCAGGACAGGGCCTTTGCTCTCGGGCATCTGGCCCTGGTAAACCGGGTGGAACTTCAGGTTACACCGGGCGGTTACCTTGATCCAATCCCGCTGGCGGAGTTTCTTTGCGCCCTCCAGCCGGCAGGGGAATCCGATAAACTGGATGTCGTCCGCACAACAGGTCATGGCAAACCGGCCGGGGACAAAGGCATCCTTTCCCACCTTGTTGCTGTGGCAGACCTGGGCCAGGAACCGCACCGTCTTGCCGTCGTACTTTTCCGGCTGATCCATGCAGTCCATATACCAGATCCCGAAGCAATCGTCGGGGATCTCAATGACAGGGGCTTCAATATCAAAGGGAAGGGGGTCGGGGATATCGTCGTAGGCCACCTGGCCCCCTGCGTATTCATAGGCGATGTCGCACCGGCGGCTGGCCATCCGAACCAGCTTGTGGATCATCTGGTGATCCTCCTGGCTGTCCACCTTCTCCGCCCGGTTCACCACCAGCAGCTCGCTGCGGGAGATCTTGTCCAGCAGCAGGCTCCGCATGGCGTTGTCCCCGGCGTAGGTCTTGATGGTGGTGCCGTCGGCAGTGGCAATGCACTGGTAGACCAGCCAGTGGGGGGGCAGGGCCTCCCCCAGCTCTGCCAGGGTCCAGATGCCGTTGTACTCCAGCACCACCCGGCCGCAGGCGCTCTCCTTCTCCAGCTGTTCCGGGGTGGCCCGGTTGAGCTGGGAACGGTCGGTGAGGTATTTCACGGTGACCCCCCCAAAGCCGAAGGCATCAGGGTTGTACTCTTCTTCCCCCTCCTCGCAGACCAGCAGCAGGGTCTTGTCCCCGCTGTCAAACTGGGGGTCCTCCATGGTCTCCTGGATGAACTTGGTCTTACCACTCTCCAGGAATCCCACGAAGAGGTAGACGGGAATGGTCTTCTTAGCCATACTCCAACGCTCCCTTACAGGCCGAAGAGGGCGGCCACGGCCTCACGGTCCAGCTGGCTGCCAATGACGCAGAGCCGTCCGGTGACGTCGGCGGACCGGGTGCGGATCTCGTACTCCCCGGGCACATAGTCAAACTCGTACCAGGTGCCGTCCCCGGCCACCACCCCTTTGGCCCGGAGAATGGTGCCCACCTGGCCCTCGTCCAGGGCCTTCAGGGCAAACTCCAGCTGGGCCTTGGTGTAGCTGTGGGCGGTCTCCTGGCCCCAGCTGGTGAACACCTCATCCGCATGGTGGTGGTGATGGCCGCAGCTGCAGACCCCGTTCTCGTCATAGTGGTGGACATGACCCTCCTCATGATGATGGTCATGGTCGTGGTCATGATGATGCTCATGGTCGTGATGGCAGCATTCCTCATGATCGTGGTCATGCTCATGGTCATGGTCATGATCGTGGTCATGATGATGCTCGTGCTCATGGTCATGGTCGTGGTGGCAGCACTCCCCGTCATGGTGATGGTGGTGCTCATGCTCATGCTCCGCCTCGTGGGCCAGGCTGGCGGCACGGGCCTGTTCCAGCAGCTGGGCCACAAAGTCCTCCTGGGTCTTCATGGCAGCCCGCAGCTGCTGGGCGGTGAGCTGGGACCAGTCGGTGGTGATGATGGTAGCCTTGGGGTTCTTTTGGCGGAGCAGCTCCACGGCGGCCTGGATCTTTTCCGGGCTGGCGGTGGCGGTGCGGCTGAGGAAGATGGCGCTGGCGTGCTCCACCTGGTCGTTGTAGAACTCCCCGAAGTTCTTCATATAGAGCTTGACCTTGTTCACGTCAGCCACGGTGACGAAGGCGTTGAGGGAGACCTCCGGGTCATCCTGGGCCACGCTCTCCACGGCCCGGGTCACGTCGCTGAGCTTGCCCACCCCGGAAGGCTCGATGAGGATCCGGTCGGGGTGGTACTGCTCCACCACCTGATGGAGGGCCTTCCGGAAATCCCCCACCAGGCTGCAGCAGATGCAGCCGGAGTTCATCTCGGTGACCTGGATGCCGGCCTCCTGCATAAAGGCGCCGTCCACCCCGATCTCGCCGAACTCGTTCTCAATCAAAACCAGCTTTTCCCCCACGAAGGCCTCGGCAATGAGCCGCTTGATGAGGGTAGTCTTACCGGCTCCCAAAAAGCCGGAAAAAATATTGATCTTTGTCATAGAAAAATGCTCCTGTTGTTTTCAGCCCTTTTGGAACAAAAAGGCAGATATTCTCTTATTCTTATATTATACCAAACCTGTCAAGCCCTAAAAAGCATTATTTTCCGGGATTTTTGGGGAATTTTTCACCCGGGGCGGCGCAGAACCATCTTGCACCATTCTGCGGTTGTGCTACAATAGGGAAAACAGATCTGCGAGGAACACTGCTATGACCACTGAGGAAAAGCTGTCTGCCCTCCGCCGGGCCATGGAGGCCGCCGGGCTGGGGGGATATTTTATCACCTGCTCTGACCCCCACTGTGGGGAATACCTGCCCGACCCCTGGCAGACGGTGGGGTATTTTTCCGGCTTCAAGGGGGAGAACGCCACCCTGGTCCTGACCCGGGAGGAGACCGCCCTCTGGGTGGACGGGCGGTTTTTTGTCCAGGCGGACAAGGAGACCACCGGCACCTCCATCCAGGTGATGAAGATGGGGAACCCCGGCGTTCCCACCCGGGAGGACTGGCTGGCCGCCCGGCTGAAAGCCGGGGAGAAATGCGGCTTTGACGGGTTTTCCACCCCCTGCGCCGTGGGGGAGAGCTTTGAGAAAAAGGGAGTTTCCCTGGTCAGCCTGGACCTGGCCGGTCCCCTGTGGGAGGGGCGGCCCGACCTGCCCTCCACCCCCGCCTGGCTCCTGCCGGAGGAGGTCACCGGCCAGTCCCCTGCCCAGAGGCTGGCCCTGGTGCGGGAGAAGCTGGAGGCCGCCGGGGCCCAGGCCCTGGTGGTGGGAGCCCTGGACCAGCTGGCCTGGCTGTTGAATCTCCGGGCTGCCGACGTAGCCTGCACCCCCTACGCCGCCGCCTTCGGGCTGGTGCTGCCGGAGCGCTGCCTCCTCTTCATGGAGGATTCCCGCCTGGACTCTGCCGCCCGGGAGGAGCTGGAGAAGGCCGGGGTGGAATTTCACCCCTACCAGGAGCTCATTCCCTGGCTGAAGGGCTGCGCCCAGTCCCTCACGGTGCTGGCGGACCCCCAGAGCCTCAACTATGACACGGTGGAAGCCATCCGGGAGAACCCCGCCCTCACCCTCTGCCAGGGGGAAAATCCCATCGACCTGCTGAAAGCGGTAAAGACCGGCCGGGAACTGGAAAGCCTGCGGGACTGCCACATCCAGGACGGGGTGGCCATGGTCCAGTTCTGGATGGACCTGGAAGAGAAGATGGCCGCCGGGTCCCCCCTTACCGAGTACGACATTGACGGGATGGTGGCTGCCCGCCGGGCCGCCCGCCCCGGGTATCTCATGGACAGCTTCCACACCATTGCCGCCTACGGGCCCAACGGGGCCATGATGCATTATCAGGCCACGGCAGAGGACCACAGGGTCCTGGAGCCCAAGGGCTTCCTGCTGGTGGACTGCGGGGGCCAATACCGGAACGGCACCACCGACATTACCCGGACCTATCAGCTGGGCCCGGTGACCGACCAGGAGCGGGACTTCTACACCTGGGTCCTCCAGAGCCACATTGCCATGGCCCGGGCGGTCTTTCTGGATTACTGCACCGGCTTTGCCCTGGACACCTTTGCCCGGGGTCCCCTCTGGGCCCACCTCATCAACTACCGGTGCGGCACCGGCCACGGGGTGGCCTTTGTGGGGAGCGTCCACGAAGGGCCCCACCGCCTTTCCCCCAAAAACGAGGTGGTCTTCCGCCCGGGGATGGTGGTCACCGACGAGCCGGGGATCTATGAGACCGACTGGCTGGGGATCCGCATTGAAAATGAGCTGGTCTGCGTGGAGAAGGCGGTCAACCAGTACGGCCGGTTTTTGGGCTTTGAGCCCCTCACCTGCTGCCCCTACGACCTGTCCCCGGTAAAGACCCAGCTCCTCACCCGGGAGGAGCGGCAGTGGGTGAACGATTACCACGGCTGGGTCTATGACACCCTGGCCCCCTGGCTGAACGAGAAAGAGCGGGCCTTCCTGAAAGAGAAGACCCGGCCCCTGGAGGAGTGAAATAAGGAACCATGAAACTGTTCTTCTACTGTATGCGGGAGTTTGACGAGCTGGAGATCGCCCGTCAGTCTGCTCAAAAATACGGCATTGACTTTGACTACACCTGCGACTATCCCAGCCGGGAGAACGCTCATCTGGCCGCCGGGGCGGATGCCATCAGCTTTACCCCCTGCGATATGAGCGCCCCCATGGTGGAGGCCTTCGCCGCCCAGGGAGTGAAATACCTCCTCTGCCATTCCATCGGATACAACCATGTGGATCTGGCCCGGGCCCATGCCCTGGGGATGCGGGTGAGCAATCTCAGCTATCCTCCCAGCGGGGTGGCGGACTTTGCCATCATGCTCATCCTCATGTCCCTGCGGCAGATGGGCCACCAGCTGAAGCGGAGCGAGGTCCAGGACTATTCCCTGAAGGGGAAGATAGGCCGGGAGCTGCCCGGCTCCACCGTGGGGGTCATCGGCACCGGCAGCATCGGCAGCTGTGTCATCCGCCATCTTCAGGGGTTCGGCTGCGACATTCTGGCCTATGATCCCTATCCCAACCCCGCCCTGGAAGGGCTCTGCCAGTACGTTTCCCTGGACCAGCTGCTGGCCCGGAGCCAGATCCTCACCCTCCACTGTCCCGTCACTCCCCAGACCCATCACATTCTGGACCGGGAAGCCTTTGCAAAATGCCGGGACGGGGCGATTCTGGTGAACACCGCCCGGGGCGCCCTGGTGGACACCGACGCCCTCATTGAGGCCCTGGAATCCGGGAAGGTGGGGGCAGCCGGGCTGGATGTGCTGGAGGAGGAAAACGGCCTTTACTACTACAACCGCAGCGGGGATGTCATCCGGAACCGGCAGATGGCGGTGCTCCGGTCCTTCCCCAACGTGGTCCTCACCCCCCACACCGCCTTCTATACCGACCTGAACGTCCGAAGCATGGTGGAGGGGAACTTCCGGAGCCTGGCCCTCATGGCCTCCGGCCAGGAGGACCCCCACGAGCTGAAGGGAGATCAATGACTTTGAACCAAAACAGAAAACAGGCGGCAGGCACTCTTATGGCCCTGGCAGCCGGTTGCCTGTGGGGGTTATCCGGCACCGTGGGGCAGTACCTTTTTGACCAGAAGGGGGTGGGCACCTCCTGGCTCACCGCCATCCGGATGATCTTTGCAGGGGCGGTGCTCCTGGCCGTGGCGGGATTCACCGCCCGGCCCCAGCTGAAAGCCCTCCTGACCCGGCCCCGGAAGCTGGTCCACCTGGCCACCTTCTCGGTGGCAGGGCTCATGTTCTGCCAGTACACCTACCTCACCGCCATCCGGTACAGCAACTCGGCCACCGCCACCGCCCTCCAATATCTGGGCCAGGCCCTGATCCTGCTGGTGGCCTGCGTGCAGGGGCGTCGGCTCCCCTTCCTGCGGGAGGAGGCCGCCCTGGCGCTGGCCCTGGGCGGGGTGTTCCTCCTGGCCACCCACGGGGATCCCCGGAACCTGGTCCTCACCCCCCAGGGGCTGGGGTGGGGGCTGGTGAGCGCCCTGGCCCTTATGCTCTACACCCTCCTGCCGGGAGGTCTGATTCGAGACTACGGCAGCGTGCCGGTGCTGGGGAGCGGGATGGTCCTGGGCGGGCTGGTGCTGGGTGCCGCCATCCGGGTCTGGGAGACCCCCTTCCCCGCCGACCCGGGGGCTCTGCTGGGGATCCTCTATATCGTGCTGCTGGGCACCGCCCTCCCCTACACCCTCTACCTTCAGAGCGTCTGCTGGATCGGCGGGGTGAAGGCCAGTATGTTTGCCTGTGTGGAGACGGTGAGCGCCGCCCTGGCCACCTTCCTCTGGCTGAAAACGCCTCTGGTCCGCCCCGACTGGGCGGCCTTCGGGCTGATCCTGGCCATGAGCCTGCTGCTGGCCAACAAGGACACCGTCCCGGCCAAGACCAAATAAGGGATGCCTACCGAACAAATCCACCTGAGAGCTTCACTTCTCAGGTGGATTTTTTCGTTGCAGGTCATTGGACCACATGGGTGCGGAGACACTCCACCCAGCGGGCATAGCCGGTAGGGTTCATGTGGATGCCGTCGGCGGCGGCATAGGCTGGGTCCATGTGCCCCGTATCGTCCAGCATATAGTCGTAGACGTTGAGGAAGTAACATCCCTTCTCCAGGGCCAGGGTGGCCAGGAGACAGTTGATGTTATACACATACTCGCTGGAAAGAGCGGGGCGCTCTGCCCCGGTCTCGGCGGTGGTGGGGGTCATGCTCTCCACATAGATGGGTACGTCGGGGCCCAGCACCTCCCGGATCATATCCAGCATTTGGGAGTAATAGGCAAAGTACCGCTCGTCTCCCCCACCCCGCAGGGTGTTCATTCCCAGCATCACATAGACCGACTTGGGGGCGCTGGCCGCCAGGGCATCCAGGGCCACCTCCTCGGTGCCGGTGATGTTTTTCAGGGTGGTGCGGTTGACGATGCTGTCCGGGCCGCTGTTTTTATAGGCGAAATATTTGGCGTTGGGAAGGCCGGTGTCGTAAATGTAGAGCCCCTGGGTGATGCTGTCCCCCAGGAAGGCCACATCGTTGAAATAGTCCAGCTCCACTGCCGCAGACTGGGGGACGCTGACCATCCGGAAATCGGTGTTATGGTATCCGGCGTCCAGGGTCTGTTCCACCCGCTGGCTGGTGTTCCAGGACGCCGGGTCCAGGTCCGGCAGGATCCGCACCGCCGCCTCAGCAGCCTGTGCCGGAGTGGCCGTAGGCTGGGCAGTCTCCTGGGGCTCCTGGGTGGGCTGGGCGGTCTCCTCCAAAGGTTCCATGCTTTCCTGTGGCAGCGCCGTCTCCTGAGGCTGACCTCCCTCCTGGCTGTCCGGAGCCGGGCTCTCCGTCAGGGTCTGCTCCCCCCGGGTCCCGGCCAGGAATTCCGGCATAGGGATCAGCTCAAACCGCCATCCCGCCGCCAGGGCCGTAGCCGCCAGGGCTGCCAGCAGGGCTATCGACAACAGGCTCAACAGCCGCTTCTGCCGAGCCACCTTGGTTCTCCGTTTTGGCTTGGAATGCTGCATGGGCTCTCCCCCCTTAAGGTGGTGTTTGCCCCCATTGTATCACAGCCCCTTTGTAAATGCAAAGGCTTTTCCGGGCGAAAAAACTCCCCCGACCAAAGTCGGGGGAGAATCAAAGAGTTTCGGGTTATTCTGCGCTGCCCTCCAGCTTGGCCAGGATGCCGGGCCGGACCTCGCTTACATCGATCATCCGGATGGTATTCCGCAGGGGAAGCACGGCGCTGGGGCTGACGGAAAGTTCATCCACCCCGATGGCCAGGAAGGTCTCGGTCATCTCCAGATCTGCACCCAGCTCGCCGCAGATGCCGATCCACTTGCCGTACTTGTGGGCATTATCCGCAGCCATCTTGATGGCCCGGAGCACGGCGGGATGGTGGGGGTCATAGAACTTGCCCAGATTGTTGCACTGACGATCACAGGCCAGAGTGTACTGGGTCAGGTCGTTGGTGCCCACGCTGAAGAAGTCCACCTCCTGGGCCAGCCGGTCGCTCATAAAGACGGCGGCGGGGGTCTCGATCATGACGCCCAGCTCCACATTGTCGGCGTAGGGGATGCCCTCGGCCTTCAGCTCGTTCATGACAGCCTGGCAGGCACGCTTGCACTCCCGGACCTCCCACACGCTGGTGACCATGGGAAACATGATGGCCAGCTTGCCGTAGGCAGAAGCACGGTAGAGGGCACGAAGCTGGGTGCGGAACACCTCGGGACGGGTGAGACAGATCCGGAGAGCACGCAGGCCCATGGCCGGGTTCTCTTCCTTCTCCATCTGGAAGTAATCCACCTGCTTGTCGGCGCCGATGTCCAGGGTGCGGATGATGGCCCGCTTGCCCTCCATGGCGCTGAGCACTTCCCGGTAGGCTTCAAACTGCATATCCTCGGTGGGATAATCGTCCACCGAGAGATAGAGGAACTCGCTGCGGAAGAGGCCGATGCCGCCGCCGTCGTTCACCTTGACAGCGGGCACATCGTCGGGAGAACCGATGTTGCAGTAGACCATCATCTTCTGGCCGTCCTTGGTTACGTTCTCCTGGCCCTTCAGGGTCTCCAGCAGCCGCTTCAGCCGCAGCTGCTCCTCCCGCTTCTTCATCATGGTGGTGCGGGTCAGCTCATCGGCATCGATGACCACTTCCCCGGTGCCGCCGTCGATGATGACCTCACGGCCCTCATACTCGGGCTTCATGGCGTCCCCCACCCCGATGATGGCGGGGATGCCCATGGTCCGGGCCAGAATGGCGGTGTGGCTGCTGCCGGAACCGCCGGCGGTGACGAAGCCCAGGATCTTGCTCTTGTCCAGCTGAACCGTCTCGGAGGGGGCCAGATCATCGGCGGCCAGGATCACCGGCACATCGGAGGCGATCCCTTCCTCCCCGTCGTCCCCGGACAGGATCTTGATGATCCGGCTGGAAACGTCCTTTACGTCAGCGGCACGGGCCTGCATATAGGCATCGTCCATGCTGGCAAACATCTCGGCAAACTGGGCCGCCACATCGGTAACTACCGCCTCGCAGTTGAGCATCTGGTCCTGGATCTGCTCCTTGATGGCGTCCTCAAAGTCCATGTCCTCGGCCAGCATCTGGTGGGTCTCGAAAAGGAGGGCCGCCTCGTCCCCGGCGTCTGCCCGGGCCTTTTCGGCCAGCTCACCCAGCTGCTCGATGGCAGTAGCCTGGGCAGCTTTGAACCGCTCCCACTCGGCATCCGCATCGGCGATGGAAGTGCGGACGATGCTGTGGCTCTTGCGGCGGTAGTAATAGAGAGGGCCTACTCCCACGCCGTTGGATACGCCCTTACCTTGCACCAAAATCATAACTGTTTCCTTTCCGGCGGTTCCCCCGCCCTAACATTCTCCTGCGAAAGCAATACAGCGGGCAGGCTGGGCGCCTGCCCGCTGACCAGGGCAAATCAATCTTATTACAGGTTCTCCTTGAAGAACTTCTCCAGACCGGCGATTGCCACATCCTCATCGTCGCCCTCGGCAGCAACGGTGACGGTGTCCCCCTTGCGAACGCCCAGACCCATGAGAGCCATCAGCTTGAGAGCGTTGACGGACTTGCCGTTCTTCTCAATGGTGATGGTGGAGGTGTAGTTCTTGGCCTCCTTGACCAGCATACCGGCGGGACGGGCGTGAATGCCTACGGGGTCGTTAACGGTGTAAGTAAACTGTTTCATGTTTCTCTCTCCTAGAATGTATATTATGCACCCAAATGGGCGTGGGCCGTTCCTTTGCCGACAGCCCGTATCCATACATAGATTCTAACTCTTTCCACCCTCAAATGCAACAATTTTTTCTTCTGCAGAAATTAGCTTTTTGTGAAAAAAGTCTATGATTCCCCCGTTTTTTTGGTGAGTTTTTCGAGCCTTCTTAGTATATTTCCAAAAATTTGTGCAGTTGCACAAATTCGCTTCTGAAAAATCGGCGATTTATACAGAGAGGCGTTTTCCTTGACATCTTCCCTGTCCGGGGAGTATCCTTTTGGAAAAGAAGCCGGGAGGGATACCTATGATACAGCCCATCCAGGGAAAAATACCTTTCACAGAACAGGCCGTCTTTGTGGCGCTTACCGCCTCCCTCTGCGGGGATGTGATCCTGGCCAGGGACGCAAGCGTCTGGTACGGAGCAGTGCTCCGGGCAGATACCGGGACCATCCGGGTGGGCGAGGGCTCCAACATTCAGGACCTGGCCTGCCTCCACACCGGGCCCGGCCTGGACATCCTCATCGGCAGCGGGGTCAGCGTGGGCCACAGCGCCGTGATCCACGGCTGTGTGGTGGAGGATCAGGTTCTCATCGGGATGCACGCCACCCTCCTCAACGGATGCCGCATTGGGAAGGGAAGCATCATCGCCGCCGGGGCTCTGGTGCCGGAAAACGCACAGATCCCCCCGGGAAGTCTGGTCATGGGGATCCCGGGCCGGGTGGTCCGGCCCGTCAGCCCGGAGCTGGCCCAGGGGATCCTGGACAACCGGGAGGAGTACCTTCGGCTGGCCCGGCTCCACGCCGGTGAGCCCCCTCTTGACAGCGTCTCGTATAATAGTAAGTAAAGGAGAGGACTTGGCTCTCCCAAAAGGAGTTTCATTATGAATCTGCAAAGCGTTCTGGTGATCCTGCTCCTCATTGCCGGGTTTGCAGGAGCCATCTGGTTCATCGCCAAAAACGGCGGCTGGAAAAGCGAGGGCGGTTGCAACGGCAACTGCGCCAGCTGTTACAGCCGCTGCGAAAACGAGAAGAAGGACGGGGAGTGATCCCCGTCCTTTTCCTTTACCACCGATCGTAATCTCCCAGCTCCAGGATCTGCTCGTCCAGCCAGGAGCGCAGTTCCTCCAGGTCCTCCAGCTCCAGATTTTCCCGGGCCACCAGAGCCTTCAGCATCCCGGCCACCCGGCCTTCAAACAGCTCCTCCAAAAGCCGGTCCGCCTGATCTGCCAGGAAAGCCTGCCGTCCCAGGGTGGGGCGGTACAGGTTCCGGTTGGCCTCCTTCTCCCCCGTCACATACCCCTTCCGTTCCAACCGGTAGAGAAAGTTCAGGACGGTGGTATCCGCCCACCTGCACCGGGGCGGGAGCTTGAGCTGGATCTGGTGGCGGGTAGCCTTCCCCCCGCACCGGTACAAAGCCAGCAGCACCTGACGCTCGCTGGGTGATAATGCCTCCATAGTTACCCCCGCCTTTTCTTTTACATTTGTAATAGATTATC
>CALXEN010000040.1 GCA_944387325.1 uncultured Clostridia bacterium
CATCTGCCGGGACCTGGCCGCCCGGGACAGCCGGGTGCGGTATATCAGCTTCAGCAGGAATTTTGGCAAGGAGGCAGGGATCTATGCGGGTCTCCAGGCCGCCAAGGGAGATTATGTGGCCATGCTGGACGCAGATCTGCAGGATCCCCCGGCGCTCCTTCCGGAAATGCTTCGGAGCCTCCTGGAGGAGGGGTACGATTGCGCCGCCACCCGCCGGGCTACCCGAAAAGGGGAACCGCCCATCCGCAGTTTCTTTGCCCGTATGTTTTACCGGATCATCAATAAAATGAGCGACACCCAGATCGTGGACGGAGCCCGGGATTTCCGGCTTATGAACCGGAAGATGGTGGATGCTATTCTGGAACTGAAGGAGTACAACCGGTTCTCCAAGGGGATCTTCAGCTGGGTGGGCTTCAAGACCAAGTGGTACAGCTACGACAATGTGGAACGGGTGGCCGGGAAGACCAAATGGAACTTCTTTGGGCTCCTTCTCTACTCGGTGGAGGGGATCATCGGCTTCTCCACCGCTCCTCTGGCCCTGGCGGCTCTCATGGGAATTCTTTTCTGTGTGGCGGCCTTTGTAGGATTTGTCTTTATCTTTGTCCGGGCCCTGATTTTCGGGGATCCCACCGCCGGCTGGCCCAGCCAGGTTTGTATCATCCTCATGGTATCCGGCGTTCAGATGTTCTGCCTGGGGATCGTGGGGGAGTACCTGGCCAAGACCTATCTGGAGGTCAAGCGCCGTCCCCTCTATCTGGTCAATGAAACCGAGGCGGACCGGAAAACAGAAAAATCCCGGGAAGAGGAAGCCTCCAGGAGCGATTCTTGACTAACCTGTCAAAGTTTTGTTATAATAATAAGGTCGCCGCTTGTTGGCGGCAAAGGGAATCTTTTTAATTCTGATTCAAGGAGAGAATAAGACAATGAAAAAATGGATTGCATTGCTGCTGGCTCTGGTGCTGGCTCTGTCTTTGACCGCCTGCAGTAAGGGAATGGCCGACGGTGTTTATACCGCTGAGCTGGATGACGCTTCCGCCGAGGCCGCTCACGGCTGGCGGGACACTCTGGTGGTGGAGTACAAGGGCGGCAAGATCGTCTCCGCTACCTTCGAGAGCTACGACGCTGACGGCAACAAGAAGAGCGAGGCTACCGCTGAAGAGTATCCCATGGATCCCGCTCCCTCCCAGTGGATCCCCGCCATCGGGGCTGCCGTGCTGGAGGCTGGTGAGGCCAAGCGGATCGACGGTGTTGCCGGCGCTACCAACTCCAGCAACAATGCCAAGGCTCTGCTGGAAGCCATCGAGGAGAACGGTGTTGCAGGCGAGACCATCCAGATCTCTACCGTTACCGAGTAATTTTTTCCACAACGAAAAATCGGAGAGCCATGAGGCTCTCCGATTTTTTTGTATCTTATTAAATCCGGGAAGCGGGTTCCGGCTCCTGAAGCTGGGCCGCCATCTGCTGGCGGTAGAAGAGCAGGGACAAAACCGTGGCTACCGACCAGCCGATGGGCCAGGCGCACCAGATACCGGTGGATCCCAAGGCAGTGCCGGACAGCAGGAAAGCCAGACCCACCCGGAGGATCAGATCGGTGAAGGTGGCGACCATGAATTTCCCCATGATGCCGCTCCCCCGCAGGATCCCGTCGGCCACCAGCTTGGCGGAGACTACGAAGTAGAAGGGAGAGAGGATCCGCAGGAAGGTGATCCCGGAATCCAGGGCGGCCTGGGTGGGATTGTCGATAAAGAAGCCCAAGAGTACTCTTCCTCCAAAGAAGTAGATCAGGAAGAAGGGAACGCTCAACAGCCATACCAGCTTAATACCGGCTTTGAATCCGGCCTGGATCCGGTCATATTTTCCGGCCCCCAGGTTCTGGGCGGTGTAGTTGGAGATGCCGTTCCCGATGGTGGTGTAGGAGGTGATGACCAGGTTGTTGATCTTTACTGCGGCGGAATAGCCGGCCATGACCCCGGCACCGAAGCCGTTGATGACTCCCTGGATCAGCAGGTTCCCCATCGAGATGAAGCTCTGCTGGAGGATGCTGGGGACGGCGATGATGATGAACCGCCGGAGGAGGGGCAGGGAGAAGAGCTCTACCTTCCCGGTGTGGGGGATCTGCCCCAGCCGCCGCCAGACGGTGGCCACCGCCAGGATGCAGCTGACTCCCTGGCAGAGGAAGGTGGCCCAGGCCACTCCGGCCACCCCCATGTCAAAGGCGGTGACAAAGAGGATGTCCACCGCCACGTTGGCGGTGGAGGAGAAGGCCAGAAACAGGAAGGGAGTCCTGGAATCTCCCAGGGCGGAAAAAATGCCGGTGGCAATGTTGTAGAAAAAGACGAAGGGCAGGCCCCATACATAGATGTCCAGGTAGAGCTTGGAATCCGCCATCAGCTCTGCCGGGGTGTGGATAGCCCTCAGAATGGGGGTGCAGCCGAAGATCCCCAGAAGCATCAGCCCCAGACAGATCCCGGCGCTGAAGAGTCCTGCGGTGTAGATGGCGGTTTTCATCCGCCCGTACTCCTTCGCCCCAAACAGCTGGGATACAATTACCGAGCAGCCGATGTTGCACCCGAAGGCAAAGGCGATAAAAATCAGGGTTACCTCATAGCTGTTGCCAATGGCAGCCAGGGCGTTCTCCCCCACAAACTTTCCCGCTACCAGACTGTCCGCAATGTTGTAGAGCTGCTGGAAAATGATGCTGCCGAAGAGCGGCAGGCAAAATTGCCAGAGTACGGTATCCGGACGGCCGGTGGTCAAATCCTTATTCAAACCGAAAGCACCTTCTTTTCCCTCTGTTTTGCCGGTCCGAACCGGCACCGGAAATCATTGTAGACCTTCCCGGAGGTTTTGTGAAGGGCAATTCTGTACAAGAGTTTTCCCACAAAAAGGGCCGGGCACTGTGAAGAATTTCACGGTGCCCGGCCTTTTAAGGCAGGAATAATCTTTATTACATCACATCGGGAACGGTGATCTTGAACATGGTCAGGATGTTCCGGATGACGGCCCGCACCCCCACGCAGAGGGCCAGCCGGGCCTGAAGCAGCCCCGGCTCCGCCCCCTTGATCCGGCAGCTGTTGTAGAACTTGTGGAAGGCGGCAGCCAGGTCCACGGCAAACCGGGTGATCCGGGCGGGGTCATACTTCTGGGCAGCCACCACGATCTCGGCGGGGAAGGCAGCCAGCATCCGAATCAGTTCCAACTCGGCGGGCTGGGTCAGCAGGCTGGGATCCACGGCCTCCACCCCGGCGAAGGGGGTGCCTTCCTCCTCCATCTTCTTCAGGATGGAGCAGATCCGGGCGTGGGCGTACTGCACATAGTAGACCGGGTTGTCGCTGTCCTCCTTGATGGCCAGGTCCAGGTCAAAATCCATGGGGCTGCCCGCCTCCCGCTGATTGAAGAAGAACCGGGCGCTGTCAATGGGCACCTCGTCCAGCAGGTCGGTGAGGGTGATGGCCTTCCCGGTCCGCTTGCTCATCCGGACAGGCTGGCCGTCCTTGATCAGGTTGACCAGCTGCATAAGGACCACATCCAGCCGGCTGCCGTCCAGGCCGCTGGCGTCCATGGCCCCCTTCATCCGGGCCACATGGCCGTGGTGGTCGGCGCCCCAGATGTCGATGGCCTTGTCAAAGCCCCGGACCGCCAGCTTGTTATAGTGGTAGGCAATGTCGGCGGCAAAATAGGTGGGGATGCCGTTGGCCCGGACCAGGACCTCGTCCTTTACCTCGTCGGTGCCGTCCTCGTTTTTCTTCTTGTTGGCCACCCCGTACTTCTCGGCGTACTGGGCGCTGCGGTACATGACGCTGCCGTCCTCGGCCTTGTAGCAGGCCCCGTTGTCCAGCAGCTTCTGGACCACCCCCATGACAGCGCCGCTGTCGTGGAGGGTGCTCTCCCGGAACCAGACGTCGTACTGGATCCGGTATTTCAGCAGGTCCCGCTCCAGCCCGGCAATGTTCTTGGGCAGGCCGTATCCGATGAGGCCGTTCTTCAGCGCCTCAAAGGGGGCGCTGGCGTACAGCTCCTCCCCGGAAAGGTCCTTGCAGGCCTGTGTCTGGGAGGCGTACTCCTCCCCGTGGAGCTGGTCGAATTCCCCGGCCAGGGCAACAATGTCGGCGCCCTGGTAGCACTCCTGGGGCAGGGGGAAGGCTTCCTCCCCGAATTTGGCCTGGAGGTACCGCACCGCCAGGCTCTTTCCAAACTTCTGGATCTGGTTCCCGGCGTCGTTTACATAGAATTCCCGGCAGACCTCATGACCGCTCCAGTCCAGCACGGCGGCCAGGCCGTCCCCCAGGGCGCCGCCCCGGGCATTCCCCAGGTGCATGGGGCCGGTGGGGTTGGCGGAGACGAACTCCACATTCATCTTCTTTCCCTTGCCGTAGTCGGTGCGGCCATATTCCGGGTTGGCGGCAGCGGCCAGCACCACCCCGGAGAACCAGGCCCGGGAGAGGAAGAGGTTGATGAAGCCGGGGCCCGCAGCCTCTGCCCGGTCAAAGCAGCTGCCGGACAGGTCCAGATGGGCCAGGATGGCCTCGGCGATCATCTTGGGGGCCTTCCGCCACACCCGGGCGCCTGCCATGGCGATGTTGCTGGCCACATCCCCGTTTTTGGTATCCCCGGGGATCTCGGTGATGAAGGCGGGCAGGTCGGCCTGGGGCAAGCTGCCGTCGGCCATGGCAGCCTGGGCGGCCCGGGTCAGAAAGCCGTAGGCCTCATCCAGGGCGGCCTGCCGGGGGTTATAGTTCTTGTAATCGGTTACCATAGACATATTGTTCGTTGATCCTTTCGGTTTAGTTGACAATGGATTTTACGGTGACCTGCACCAGATTCCGGCTGAGAAGGGCTTCATTCCCGCTGTCCAGAGTATAGCTAAAGTGGATGTCTCCCCCCTCCTCGCTGAGAGCGTGGCTGATCTCATCCGCCGAGACCCCCAGGTTCATGCTTCCGAACCCGGTCTCGTAGTGGCAGACGTGACGGACTCCCTTCTCAATGATGAGCTGGCTGGGCATGGGCCCGTGGCGGAGCATGGAGACCTGGCGGGCGTCGTCGCTCACCTTCAGGGTGGTGGTACAGCCCTCGTAGCCGGTGGTCTCGCTCTCCTTATAGGTAATATAATAGTTCCCGTCCCGGTGGGTGAAATAGCCCCGGGTCATCAGTTCGACCGTGTCCCGGTCCTCCTGCTGCTCCATGGTTCCCCGGATGGTGATCATACAGTTTTCAGGCAGGTTCATGGGAACGCCTCCCTTCCTTTTACATTTATATATAGGGGCGGTGGGATCAATAGGTGTCGATGGCGATCTGGGCCACTGTTCCTCCGGCATATTCTCCCAGAAAAATATCGGCGTTGGCGGCAAAGTCATCTGCCGTATCGCTGACAAAGTAGGTGGCCTTTCCCTTCCGGCCGGGGGCGGCCAGCAGTTCCAGATCGGCAAGGGCCAGCTTGACGGCATCGGCGGTCTCCCGGCCCACATCGATGAGAGTCACCTCCGGGCCCATGTACCGGGCGATCATGGGGGCCAGCAGGGGATAGTGGGTGCACCCCAGAATGAGGGTGTCCACCCCGGCGGCCTTCACCGGCTCCAGGTACTGAGCGATGACCAGCTCGCTCACCTGATTCCGCTCCCCGAAAAAGCCATTTTCCACCAGGGGCACAAAGAGGGGGCAGGGCTGGGAAACAATCTGGTACCGGGGATCCATATCCTGCAGGGCGGCGGGATAGCTCCCGCTGCGGATGGTGGCGGTGGTGCCGATCACCCCGATCTTCCCGTTTTTGGTCTCCCGGGCGGCAGCCCGGCAGGCGCAGCTCACCACCCCGGTGTAGGGTACCGGCAGCTTGGCTGCCTCATGGGTGGGATAGGTGCTGCTGATGGTGCCGCAGGCGGCCAGGAGAAATTTCACGTCCTGTTTTAAAAGGAAGCGGATGTCCTGGCGGGCATACTGGAGGATGGTCTCCCGGCTGCGGGTGCCGTAGGGGACCCGGGCGGTGTCTCCGAAAAAGACGATGTCCTCCCCGGGCAGGATCTTCCGCAGCTCCTTCACGGCGGTGAGGCCCCCCAGCCCCGAGTCAAAGACGGCGATGGCTCGATTGTCCATTTATACACCTGCCCTTTCAAAGGCCAGCTGGACCAGGGCGTCCAGGAGCCGGGGCACCGGCAGACCGGTGGCCTCCATGAGCTGGGGATACATACTGATGGCAGTAAAGCCGGGCAGGGTGTTGATCTCGTTGATGAGGACACGTCCCGTATCCTTCTCCACAAAAAAGTCGCACCGGGCCAGTCCGGTGCAGCCCAGGGCCTTGTAGGCCTTGATGGCCAGAGCTTTGACCTCCTCCAGCTTTTCCATGGGAAGCCGGGCGGGAATCAGGGTCTTGCTCACTCCGTTTTTATATTTGTCATCATAGGTGTAGAATTCCGCCCCGGCCAGGATCTCCCCGGGCAGGGTGGCGCTGACCAGCTCGTTGCCCAGGGCGGCGCATTCCACCTCCTGGCCCTCCACGAACTCTTCAAAGATCACCTTGTCATCCTCCAGCAGGGCGGTGCGGACCGCCTGCTCCAGCTGGGCCCGGTCATGGGCCTTGGTGATCCCCACGCTGCTGCCGGCGTTGGCCGGCTTTACAAAGATGGGGTAGGAGAGCGTTTGGAGGAGCCGGGCCTCCAGGGCGTCCAGGTCCTTGACCTCGCTCCGGACACAGCAGTCCCAGGCACAGTGGGGGACCCCGGCGGCATCAAAGAGAGTATTGGCCAGGGCTTTGTCCATGCACAGGGCGCTGGCAGCTACGCCGCAGCCCACATAGGGAATGCCGGCCAGCTCAAACAACCCCTGGATGGTGCCGTCCTCCCCGTTCTTTCCGTGAAGAACCGGGAAAACCACGTCGATGGGGCAGGGAGTGATCATCCCGTTGGACTGGCGGATGAACAGACAGCGGTCCGCCCGGTCGGCGCTGAAAACGCATTTCCGGTTGGCGGGATTTTCCTCCCAGCTGCCGTCGGCCACCTGCTGGGGGGTGGAGGGGGTATGGAACCAGCGACCGTCCCGGGTGATCCCGATGGGGATGATCTCGTACCGCTGGGGGTTCAGGTTCTTCATAATGGTGCTGCAGCTCATGCAGCTGATCTCGTGCTCGCTGGAGACACCGCCAAAAAGCAGGGCAATGCGAATATTGTTCATGATTTCTTCTCCCGGAAGGCTTTTTTAGGATCGTCTTGAAAAAAGCCAACACTAACACTATTATAATTAAAGATACTATATCATAAATACATCCGCAAATCCAGCCTTATTCCAGAAAAAGAAAAATCCCGGCAAAATCCCGGGGAAAGCCGTTGACAGGGCGGAGAAAGTATGGTAATATGATAACACCTCTTTTTGTGGGGTTATTTTTTTGTGCCCATTTTTGGATGGGGCAGATCCTTCCCCCACATCCCGAGGGAGGCTATGAAGCAGGCGGTTCGCCTTTACAAGAGCCGCCTGAGAAACCGTTAAATGGAGGTGCCGAAGAATGCGTGTAAAGATTACTCTTGCCTGCACGGAATGCAAACAGCGTAACTACAATACTATGAAGAACAAGAAGAACAGCCCCGACCGGCTGGAAATGAAGAAGTATTGCCGTTTCTGCAAGAAGCACACCGTACATCGCGAAACCAAGTAAGAAAGGCGGAGCGATAGAATGGCTGACAAGAAAGAAACCGGCGCCAAGAAGCAAGGCTTTTTGGCGGGGGTCAAGAACTTTTTTGGCCGGATCGGCCGTTTCCTGAAGGAAACCCGCAGCGAGCTGAAAAAGGTAGTCTGGCCCAGTAAGAAGCAGACCAAAAACAACACCATTGTGGTCATTGTGGTAATCATCATTGCCGCTTTGGTGCTGATCGCTCTGGACTTCGCCTTCGGAGGGATCATGAGCCTGCTTGTCGGCGCATAAGCGCCCTGCAAAAAGAACGGAGGGTAAAGCATGGAACAACAGGCATTGTGGTATGTAGCCCATACCTACTCCGGCTACGAGAACAAAGTGGCCCAGGACCTTTTGACCATGGTGGAAAACCGTCATTTGCAGGATGTCATCTGCGATGTGAAGATCCCCACCGAGACGGTGATCGAGGACCAGCTGGACAAGCAGGGCAACCGGCTCGGGCAGAAGGAAGTGCAGCACAAGATCTATCCCGGCTATGTCTTTGTCAAGATGGTCATGACCGACGAGACCTGGTACATTGTCCGGAATACCCGTGGCTGCACCGGCTTTGTGGGCCCGGGGAGCAAGCCCGAGCCTCTCAGCGAGGCTGAGGTGGCCAAGCTGGGGGTGGAGAAGGTCTCCATGGCCCAGGTGGATTTCAGCGTAGGCGACAATGTGGAGATCGTCGCCGGACCCATGGAAGGTTTCGTGGGCCTGGTGGAGGAGATCGACACCCAGAACCGGAAGGTTCGGGTAAAAGTGTCCATGTTTGGCCGGGAGACCCCTGCCGAGCTGGACATTGCACAGGTGAAACTCCTGTAACAGGGCCGGCCGCCCCAAAGGCCAAACCGATGATACACATCAAAGTTCGGATCATAACCGCAAGCGGTTTTGATAGGGCGCAGCATCCCGCTGTGCCCGTGGGAGGTTCCCCCCGATGGAACCGAACGAACCACAAAATTTGGAGGTGCATTGAATATGGCACAGAAAGTAACTGGCTACATTAAGCTGCAGATCCCCGCCGGCAAGGCAACCCCGGCCCCCCCTGTTGGCCCCGCTCTGGGCCAGAAGGGCGTTAACATCGTTGCCTTCACCAAGGAATTCAACGAGCGTACCAAGAACGACATCGGGATGATCATCCCCGTTGTCATCACCGTTTACGCTGACCGTTCCTTCAGCTTCGTCACCAAGACCCCTCCCGCCCCCGTTCTCATCAAGAAGGCTGCCGGGATTGAGACTGCCTCCGGCACTCCCAACAAGACCAAGGTCGCCAGCAGCACCAAGGCTCAGGTGGAAGAGATCGCCAAGACCAAGATGCCCGACCTGAACGCTGCTTCCCTGGAAGCTGCCATGAGCATGATCGAAGGTACCTGCCGCAGCATGGGCGTTACCGTCGTCGAAGGC
>CALXEN010000041.1 GCA_944387325.1 uncultured Clostridia bacterium
AGGCAGAGCCAGAATCTCCTCGTAGAACTCGGGGCCGTACTCGGTGATGATCATGCCCTTGCTCTCCAGGTCGGCCTTGTTGTCCTCGTCAATCTGAGCCAGCTGAGCGCTCATCTCAGTCAGGGCCTCGGAGACAGCCTGAGTCAGAGCCTCCTGATAAGCAGGATCCAGGGAGTCCCAAGCCTCCTGGTTCATGATCATCATGTTGGCGTACAGGATGTGGTTGGTGAGGGACAGGTACTCCTGGACCTCGTTCAGGTTAGCGCCCACGATGGTGTCAGCGGCATTCTCCTGAGCAGCCAGGTTGCCGGACTGCAGGGCGAAGTAAACCTCGTTCCAAGCCATGGGAGTGGGAGCGGCGCCAATGGCCTCCCAGAACGCCATGTGGTTGGGGTTCTCCATGGTACGGATCTGCAGGCCAGCAAAGTCGTCCAGAGTGGCCAGCTCCACGTTGGAGGTGGTCAGACGATAGGTAGCGTTCTGCAGAGTGCCCATCAGCTCGAGACCGGCAGCGTTGAAGGCGGTCTTCAGCTGGTTGTTGAACTCGGAATCGCCATTGAGGACCTTGTCGATGGTAGCGCCGTCATACTGGGCAAAGACCATGGGCAGATCGTACACGGCAACCTCGGGAACGAAGGACACCACAGGGGCGGTCTGGCCCACGAACAGATGGATGTCGTTGGCCTGCAGCTGGCGCAGCAGGTCGGCGTCAGCGCCCAGCTCGCCGTTGGGGTAGTAGTCAATGGTCAGCTGACCGCCGGTGATCTCGTCCACCTTGGCAGCAACCATCTCGCCAAAGAGCTGACCGGCAGCGCCCTTACCGGTGGAGTCGGCGCCGGTGAGCACCACGGGGTCAAGGCTGGCGTAATCGCCGGCAGCGCTGGCAGCGCCGCTGGCGGCACCGCTGGCAGCCGCGCTGGAGCCGGCGGCGGAGTTGGAGCCGCTGCCGCCACCGCAGGCGGTCAGGGCCAGGGTCATGGCTGCGGCCAGGACCATAGCAGTAATCTTTTTCATTGCAATTTCCTCCTTAAAATATTCGTTTTACGTTTATATTGTCCGGTCTCCCCTTGTGGAAAACGGGGAGAGCCAAGAACCAACCAAAGGGAACCGGGTCAGAGGGGTTACGCCCCACCGCCCACGCCGAACATGCTGACCAGCAGAGTGCTGACAGGCTCAACATAAGTAATCAGGAACAGGGCAATGATGAAGGCCACCATGAAGGGAATGGCCTTCTTGGCCACAGACATAGGCGGTTCTTCCGCCAGGTTTCCGGCCACGAACAGATCCAGGCCGAAAGGAGGAGTGGCCAGGCCGATGGACAGGCAGCACACCAGAACCACGCCGAAGTGGACCTCGTCCACGCCCAGAGCCTGCACGGCGGGCAGCAGCACAGGAGCCAGAATGATGATGGCCGGGCCGGTATCCATGACCATGCCCAAAATCAGGAAGATGATGACCAGCACGGTCATAACCGCGAAGGCGGAGCTGAAGTTGCCCACAATGAACTCCTCAACGATCTTGGTCGCCCGGGTCAGGGACAGCACGCGGCCGAAGGCGGTGGCGAAAGCCAGCACGAAGGCCAGACCACCGTAGGTCTTGACCGAGCTGCACAGGAAGGGGATCAGATCCTTGATCTGGATGGACTTATACACAAACAGGGACACCAGGATGGCATAGAACACGGAGATACAAGCGGCCTCAGTGGGGGTGAACCAGCCAGTATAAATGCCGCCCAGAATGATGATGGGACACAGCAGCGCCCAAAAGCTCTCCTTGAACAGCTTCCACAAGCCCTGGCTGCGCAGCTCGCTCATCTGCGCCTTGATCAGGGCCTTGTCCTCACCCTTGCGCACGCAGTAGAACACGGCGTAGATCATCATGAACAGGCCGATGAGGATGCCGGGGATGATGCCGGCCAGGAACAGGTTGCCGGTGGAAACGCCGGTGGCCAGGGAGTAAAGCACGAAGGGAATAGAGGGGGGGATGACCACGCCCAGACCGCCGGCCACGGCGACCAGACCGGCGCTCCACTGGCGGTCATAGCCCAGGCTCACCAGGAAGGGGATACACATAGAACCGACAGCGGCGGTGGTGGCGGGGCCGGAACCGGAGATGGCGCCATAGAACAGACAGGTCAGGATAACGGCACAGGGGATACCGCCGGGGATGTTTCCTACAAAGTAGGAGAAGAAGTTAAACAGCTTTTTGGAGATACCGCCCTCAGCCATAATGACGCCGCCCAAAATAAACAGGGGCACGGCCAGGATGGGGGGGGAGTTGGCGCCGGAAAAGGTATTGTTCAGCAGCTGGGCAATGGAGCCGCCCTTATCCATCAGGAAAATGGGGGCCAGGGAGCCCACGATCATACTGACACCGATGGGAATGGAGATGGCGATGGCCACCAGGAATACAATAAATACTAACAATGCAGCCATTATTTGGTCCCTCCTTCTTCACCTTTTGCCATGGCGGCCTCTTCCGCGGCCTCGGCCATGGTCTGCTCCAGAGTGGTCAGCTCTTTCTCACTGAAGTGAGTCACATGGATATATACCTGCTGCAGACCGCGGAGCGTAGCCAGAGCAAAGCCAGCCAGCATAAAGCTGTACACGATCCACATGGGCCACACCATGGCAGTGGAAGTCTCACCGCTGGCGTAAATATCCGTGACAACCTTGATGGAGTGATAAGCCAGCAGGCCCATGCAGGCGGTGGTAATCAGGTCCACCGCGATGTTGATGGTCTTGCGCATCACCTGGGGCATGGTGTCCAGCAGAACACTCACCCGGAGCATGCTTCCCTTGCGGATGGTATAGGGCAGGGACAGGAACACCGTCCAGATCCACATGTACCGGCAGAACTCATCTGACCAGGTCAGGGGGGTCAAAAAGGGAACCTTTTTAAAGATAACCTGAAGCAAACTGACACAGGAAATCAATACCAGGAAGATCACCAGGAAAATTTCTTCAAAGTGATCGTCCAGCCACTTGGCTACTTTCATGTTATACCTCCTCTTTTTTCTTCTGCTCGTCCAGAATGGTGAGAAGTTCCTGGCGCATAGCCTCTACAGGAGGCTTCTTGCCGGTCCACAGCTCCACCTGAGCCACGCCCTGATAGAGGGACATGCCCAAGCCGTTGAGGATCTTGCAGCCCTTTTCCTCGGCGTCCAGAAGGAATTGGGTCTTGTCGGGATTATAACAGGCATCAAAATAGAACTGGCTGGACTGGATGTACTCCTTGGGCAGAGGGGACTGGCCAATGCTCTTGCCCATGCCCACGCCGCTGGCATTGATTACCACATTGCAGGCCGCCAGCTTGGAGTAGTCTCCGTAGGGCACAAACTCGGCCACCGGAGCGAAGTTGGCATTGATGTCCTCCGCCAGAGACTTGGCACAGGGCTCGTAGGCATCCGTAATGTAGATCTTCCGGGCGCCCTTATAGGCCAGCACAGAGCAGATGGCTCTTCCCGCGCCGCCGCCGCCGAAGCAGAAGAACACGGACTGGTCTACCTTCACCCCGCCCTCTTCCGTGAGGGAGGTATAAAAACCGATGCCGTCGGTGTTATAGCCCACCAGTTTACCCTCGGGGGTCTTCACCACGGTGTTGCTGGCGCCCATCTTTGCACTCAGGGGGTCCAGCTCATCCAAATACTGCAGAACCTTCACCTTGTTGGGCTTGGTCACTGCAAAGCCGGCAAAATTCATGTACCGCAGGCCGTTTACGATGTCTCCCAGATGCTCGTTATCCGCCTCAGTGTAAAAATACAGCATATTCAGCCCCGCGGCCGCATAGCCGGCATTTTGCATCCGGGCAGCAAAGGACTGGCTGAGGGGGGTGCCGATCAGGGTGATCATCTTGGTATTGATATCAACCATATATACTACCTCTTTTCTACATAGGCATGGGTTTACAGGTCGTTGGCAGCAAAGCAGGCCTTGGCCGTTTCCAGACAGCGGACCGCGTGTCCGGCCGCTCCCCTGGCCTCAATTTCCTTGGTGTTGGGCAGCTCAATGGAGCAGGCATTTTCCGGCAGCACCTTCAGGATTCCCTTTCAATCCACCACGTCTTCTCCGCAATAGGCGTGGCCTTTCCGCACCACTTCCACCATCTCTCTGCCTCGCCATATCATTTTTCTCCTCTTGCTTCTCAATCTCCTTACTTCTTAAACTTTCAACGGAACCGTTCCACTGTTGACAATATGAACAATATCCTCTTGTCGTTGTCCTTATTTTATATTCGTTTTAGCCGGAAGGTCCATTATCAAAACTTCATGGATTCATCAATTTTTTTCATCAAACAAATAAAGTCCTGCCGCTCTCGTCACAATATCTAAAATCACTTTTACATTTTTATCAGGTTCGCCGACTTTCCCGTGGCTCCAATATTAAATTGAACGGTTTTTCGTTCAGATTCCGTTAAATTAATGTGTTGCGTTCATGGGTCAAGTTCAAAAATATATTGGATTCTGAGATAGTGATTCGATATCATTCAAATAGAAACTAAGAATTGGATTTATGTGAGGTTTTTCTGCATTTATGGGCCGATATGGCCTCACAAATGGAACTGTGAGGGATACTTATGGAAGAATTTCGCGGAAGTCAGAATTATGTGGCCTCGGAGGAGCTGCTCCGGGCGGCCAACATCGCCATGGTGCTGCAAAAGCCCCTGCTCATCAAGGGCGAGCCGGGCACAGGCAAGACCATGCTGGCCGAGGCCATCTCCCAGGCGCTGGGGAAAACACTCATCATCTGGAACATCAAATCCACCACCAAGGCCCAGGACGGCCTGTACGTCTACGACGTGGTACAGCGCCTCTATGACAGCCAATTTGGCGGCCAGGGCGTGGACGACATTGAAAAATATGTAAAGCTGGGCAAGCTGGGCGAGGCCTTTACCAGCGAGGAGCAGGTCATCCTGCTCATTGACGAGATCGACAAGGCGGACCTGGA
>CALXEN010000042.1 GCA_944387325.1 uncultured Clostridia bacterium
GGAACCACTGGACGGAATACCGGGTAAGAGGGCCGGACAGCTCCTTCATGTAATAGGCATAATAGATCTCCTTGGCGGAGAGGTAGCTTTCACTGGTCGCCCCTTCATAGATACCGAAGCCCAGAAACCCAATGACCACCAGTGCAGCGCCCCCGAGCGCCAGGAGCTTCCGGCATTCTTCCCGGGCGATGGTAGTGGGCCGGGTCTTCTGGCGTCTGCCCAGATTCCAGGAAATGGCGGGAGCGGGCAGCAGCTGTGCCCTTTCAAAAACCAGACAGAAGGCAAGGATAAATCCAAGGCCATAAATCACCGCCGCTGTCCATTCCACCAGAGGGAGCCCGACGGGATTTGCAAACCAGTATAGGTTCCGGTAATTGCCCAGCAGTTCGTTGGTCTGGAGCAGGCTGGCCAGGTTGGCATATTTGACTACATTCCACCGGCTGGTGGCGGGGATAGCCGCTCGGATCCCGTACATAGCCAGAGGCAGAGCTAAGGCTCCCGCCCAGCCCGTGACCGCATGGCGCGCCGTGAGGGCAGCAGTCATGACCCACAGGCCCATAACGAAGGCTCCAGCCCACTTGGCCAGGAGAAACCGGCCCAGGTATTCCCCCACCGTGATCTGCATGGTACACCGCATGAGGGCAGGAACGCTCTGGATGGTTCGGCTCAAAGGCCCCAGCCCAAAGGTGGCGGCGCAGTACACCAGATTGACCCCGTACAGAAGCGCCAGCACCAGAATCAGGGCCAGGGCAAAGGCTGTCAGTTTGGCCAAAGCAGTTTTCAACCGTCCGGCAGGGGTGCTCCGCACCACCGACAGCAGACCGCTGTCCCGTTCCTGCCGCACCAGCAGCAGGGCGATGAGGAGCATTCCGGTCAGGAGGAGCAGATCGGTGAAGGGATAGGACAGGGCGGTGTAGAGGCCCTTTTGAGGATAGTAGTCGATCTCCACCTCATCCAGTTCCCCGTAAGCCTGGGCGGTGAGCTGGATATTTTTCATATCATAGCCGGTTTTCTCCTGATGGAAAATGGAGATCCCTGCCAGCTGCCCGGCCTTGTTCTGGACCTCGTCCAGGAAGTCCGTGTACCCAGCTACCGTATCATATTCATTTTTCAGCTGGTTCAGGAGCACATAATCGGTGGTAAGACTTCCGGTGCGGGTGGGATAGCTGCCCTCCCGATACATCTGGTCGTAGGCTTCAAAAAGGTCCGCATTTTCTTCCCGGTAGGTCTGGGCGTAATTGCCCATATAGCCCCAGGCCACCTCCTGGTAATACCGGAACAGCTTCAAGAGACCGTTTACCTGTTCTAACTCCTCTGTCAGCAGCCGTCCCCGCTCCTCCATACTCAAACCCGCCAGTTCCTCCGCCAGCTGGCGGTAGCACTGTGCGGAAGGCTGGTTGACGGTGGGGCGGGTCCCTATCCAAAGCAGAAGAAGATTGGCGGCAGCCAGCACCGCTAGAAGCATGGGAAAGATCCGGCTGCCCAGCACCTTCCGCAGTTCTGCACTGACAAGTGCCCTCATTTCCCGTCCCCCTCCCCGAAGACAGAAAGGTAGACCTCCTCCAGGCCCCCGCCCGGGGCATACCGGTCCACCAGTTGGGAGACGGGAGCGGCATCCACTACCTTCCCTTCCCGGAGCAAAATCACCTTGGTGGCCACCGTTTCCACATCCGAGACCACATGGGTGGCTACCAGAATGATCCGGTCAGCGGCCATGGAGGCCAGCAATTCCCGCAGCCGTACCCGTTCCTTAGGGTCCAGCCCGGCCGTGGGTTCGTCCAGAATGAGGAGCTTGGGGGCCCCCAGCAGGGCCGAGGCTAGGAGGAGTCGCTGCTTCATTCCTCCCGAGTAAGCAGCCAGACGCTTGTCCAGCTGGTCTGTCAGATTAACTTCCCCGGCCACCCGGTCCACCTCCCGGGGCACCTCCTTGGAGGGGATCTCTTTGAGGGCAGCCATATAAGCCAGAAAGCGCCGACCCGTATAACGGTCATACAGGCCCTGCTGCTGAGGCATATATCCCAGGATGCGTCGAAATCCGATTCCCCTGGCAGGCTTGCCATTCCAGAGCACCTGTCCGGAATCTGCCGCAAGGCTGCCGGTGATGATATGGATGAGGGTGGATTTTCCCGCCCCGTTAGGGCCAAGCAGCCCGTACAGACCGGGACCCAGGGTCAGATCTACTCCATCCAGCGCCTGCTTTTTCCTGATACCCCGTCTCATCAGACCGGTGCGGGTCAGGTATGCTTTTTTCAGTTGTCGAATGGTCAGGTCCACAACGGTCCCCCTCCCTTTGGTCTGCAACTAAGTTTCCGTAAAGCTTCAGCCTCCACAGAGAGAGGGCTCTTTACAGAAACCATTGTAGGGAGATTATATATCCAAATTGTTTCCAGATTCCGTAGCTTTAAAAAGTCATTCATAACGCTGGAAGATCTGATAATTGTGCCGGTCGTTCCAGTAATCTTCCTTGCTGATGACCGCATAGACCGGGACTTCCGTCTCCAGCAGATAGGGAGCGCCCTCGGTGCCGTACTGCTGCAGGGTACGGGGCTCTTTCCCCGCTTTGATCATGAACCAGCTCTCCCCCTCCCCGCAGATGGAGGCGAACATCCAGTCGTCTCCCTCTCCGAAGCTGAGGGTCACGGGAGAAAAGCTCCCGGTCTCCAGGTCCAGGCCCCCCTGTATCCCCTCACCACCGTCCGGGTCCCCCAGAAACAGCGGCAGATGATCGTCCCGCACCATCCCCGTGATCCTGGCCCAGGATGGCTGCCCGCCCTGGGGGAGGGTCACGGCCAGTTCCGGCAAAGGGGTTCCCTGACCGATGTCATAGCAGTAGATAGCACTGTCCTGGTCCAGAGTGTAGTACAGAATCCCTTCCTGGAGGGTGTAGGACGCAATGGCCGTGGTATCCATGGAGAAAGGAACTTCCTCTCCTGTCTCCGGATCCAGGGTGAAGAACCGGTGAACAAGGCGATTTTCTTCCAGGCTCCAGTCGTCCAGCACAAATCCGTCTCCGTATTCCCCGGCCAGTACCACGCTTTCCCCCTCCCAGCGGGCCAGGATCTCATAGCCGGAAACCCCGGGGCCTATTTTCAGAAGGGCAGTCTGTACGGTAATTGTCTCAGTGTTTACTATATAGCCGATAAAATAGAGATTTCCATTCCTATCCCCCACCATAGGCAGAGAAAAATCCATCACAAGGTTGCCCCCCAACTCCGTCCTGGTTCGGTTGGCGCCGTTGAGATCCATACGGTAATAGAGAGCAGTTCTGGTCTTGTCTTGGGAGTAGGGCGACCCGGACTGGAGAAGGTACAAGTTTTCCCCGCTTACAGCACAGCGGATCCCTCCGGACACATTTGGAACATAGGCGGTACTGGCCGGATCATGTCCCAGGTTGGGGTCGCTGGAAAGACGCACACAGCTGGCGGTAGCATAGTCATAGTAAATAATATCAGCGGAACCGTCGCCGTAGGTGTCCAGGGAATATACCCCTGCCTCAGTTTCTGCCCCCATGGCACCCCCTACGCCGGAGGAGGTCACCGGATACAACCCCGGCCCCGTGGTTTCCTCTGTTTCCTGGGAATCAAGGGCAGGTGTTGAGACAGCTTCTTGGGGCGCTGTCTCTTTCCGGCAGCCGGCGAAAAGCCCCACCAGCAGGAAAAGCAGAAGCATTGCGGCAATTATTCTTCGCATCAGGAGCACTTCCTTTCTCCTTTATGTATGAATCATTATACCATGGGTTTTAAATTCCTTTCAACTGGTTTTGCCAGTCCTGGTAATTTCCGATATTCCGTTATGACTAAAAGGACCGCCAACTCGGTATCCAGAGACAGCGATCCTTTTTCTTTGAGACATTTTTACTGAAAACAAGGAACAATCTTCGTCAAACAATGCCATTTACTGGCGTTTTTCCAGGGTGTAACATGAAAGCAGAGGACACTTATTTTTGAATCATTTTCCAAGTCAGGAGGCATTCCTTTATGTGGAGCAGAATGAAATTGGGACTGACTGTCCTGTTCATCCTTTCCCTTTTGGCCGGCTGTGCCGGAAGCCCTGCCGATGACGTCGCTGCACCGGAAACCTCTCCGGAGCCCATTGCCAGCCCTACAGCGGAGCCCACTCCCACTTTTACCCCCACTCCCTCACCTGCTCCCGATCCGGTGAGCCTGGAAGAATGGGTGGATTCTCTCCCCTTATCCGCCCCAAGCTATACATTTGCCTCCAGCGAACTGGACATAGAGGATGGGATCAACTGGCCGGAAGAAGGGGTGATCCTGAACCTGGGAGACTGGACAGGAACGCTTGAGGAAGCGGCTGATCTTGCCGGTATCACCTTGGAGGAGCTGGAAGCCCTCAACCCGGACCTGGATTTTTCTGATCCCCAGGATTATTACTACCAGCTGTGCATCCGGGAGGAGCCGTACATTCTTCCCCAGGTAGAGGTCCAGGAAGTGACCCTGGTCATGCCCTGGATGCCCTCCCGGCTGCAGGAATTCAGCTGCAAGGTACCGGCAGATCTGGATGAGCAGGCCGCCGGAGTTCTGGCTGCTGCTTACCGCTTTTTACGGGAATGCCATGGAGTCCATCACGGGATGGAGCCTTCCACCTACCATCAGGAGGGCGGATATTATACTGCCGCCCAGGGAGCTCTCTGCACCAGCTATACCCAGCTGGAGGAATATCTGGATTGCGTTTTCACCCCGGAATACTACCAGGAGATGCTGGCCGGTCCCCTGCCCGAAGGACAGGTAGGTTACAGTGTCTTTTATCAGGGAGCGGATGACTCCATCTGCTTTATGAGCAGCGACCGTGGCGGGAACCTGGCCCACTGTGGTACCCTCTTTACCCAGCCCGAACTCCAGCCGGACGGGAGTCTTCTCTTCTGGCAGTTCTCTCTCCATCTGGATCTGGATGAGTTTAATGGATATGGCCAGGGCATTACCTACACTCCTGTTGCTGCCAATGTCTCCCTGGTGCGGCTGGTCCCGACCGAGGACGGCTGGCGGGTGGCTGAACTGACCCTGCCTTACTGAATTACATTTCCCTGGAAACATTCCGGATACGGAAAAATGGTACACTGATGGCAGAGGGAATCCTATGCTTAGTTGGAGGTGAATGTCTCATGAAAAGAGTTTTTGCCCTGCTGCTTTTTCTGCTGATTCTTCTGTCCGGCTGCTCCAAAAGCAGTTCTGCGGCCTCCTCCCCTTCTCCTGCGGTTCAGGGAACTACTCCCCCCACCGAAACAGTGGGGCCTGCTATCACCTTATGCACGGCTTCCACTCCGGAAGGGTACTATAACTGCGGCAACTATTCCGGGGATAGCTCTCTTCTCAGCTACCTGGATTACAGCACCATGACCGAGAATCCCCTTTGTACCTTGCCTGGATGTACCCATAACAGTGATTCCTGTCCTGCCTTTTATCCAGTGGATGGGGAGACCTGTCCCTTTGGGGTACTGGTAGCGGGGGATCATTTGCTGGTTATTCAGCCACGGGCCATTGAGGGCACAGTCCCTCACATAGAGCTATTGGACCTGGACGGCTCCAGACAAGGCTGTCTGGCCCGTTTTTCGGAAAATCAGATTCTTCCCGAGGTCCTGGATACCTCTTACTACACGGATGGCGAGAACCTGTATTTTGAATTATTTACTCAGAAGCCAGAAGACGGAAAGAGAACGGCAAGCCTAATGGAGCTCTCCCTCTCGGACGGTTCCGTCCGCACTCTCTACGAAATTTCCGATACCATTGTCCATATGGAACCCACTGCATCTTTTGACCGTTTTCTGGTGGTGTATACGGGGGAGGGGCCTTACACTTCCCAAACGGTCCTAAAACATTTTCTGTTGGATGTGGATACCGGCTGCCGGCAGGAGCTGGAGTGGCCGGTGTCGGATCTGTCCTGGCCTTCGGTGAATGACCGGTATCTCTGGTTCATCAGTCCTGATTCCGGGCTTCTGACCCGGAAAAACCTGATGGACGGGAGCCAGGTCACAAAGAACATACAGGACTTGACGGACCAGGTTGGCGCTGCCTACGGGGGTCCTGACCGTATCATCATCACGCCTCTTTCCTTCACAACAGATGATTGCATACTGACCTTCGGGGTCCCCCATGGTCCGGATGGAAAATATGCGGTCAGCTATTCCCTGCCGCTGGGAGATGAGGACCCCGTCCCCTTTGATCTGGAGACACCAGAGTTTGGCCTGAGCTTTTTACCCGTCACAGCCACCACCCCGTATGGTCTGCTGGTTCGCTGCGGATATGAAGATGAGACTGTTTTGGACAGCCAGGGCAATGAGACCGTGGTGGTATATGACCTGTGGGCCCTGATTTCCCAGGAGGATTATCTCCATGCCAACCCCAACTGGATCGCCACTGCCCAACTGTCGTTGGAGCCCAAGTAAAATGAACGGGAAGGTGATTTTATGACCAGAAAAATCATTTGCGGTCTGCTGTCTGTTCTTTTAGCGACTGCGCTTCTAGCCGGCTGCTCCGACGACGGTAAGCCAGTCCAAGACACAGT
>CALXEN010000043.1 GCA_944387325.1 uncultured Clostridia bacterium
TCTTTTTCAGTTTCATGCGTGACTCCTTTTTCTTACGGTGTATGGACGATCGGTTGAGGGAAAGATAAAAGTCGGATCCGTGCTTCGATGGTTTCATTGTATAAAATTAGACCTAATTTGTCCATAGACAAAAACAACAAAAAACAGAGATAGAATTGTAGAAAACCACAAATCTAGAAGGAAAAACAGGATAACGGCAGCCAGGAAAAGATGAGAGAAAACAAGACACGGTCTTTTCTCATTAAAAATTAGACCTAATATAGAACAATACCTTGCAAAATTATTTCTGGCCAGGGGGTTGACAAAATCCACGGGGTAAGGTATCATTACTTACGGTTAGCGAAAGCTAACCAAAAATTCACTAAACAAGTTACCCTTTGCTAACCGCAAGGGACGGTTTTTCAGGAAAGGAAGGTGGGCCATTGTGACATTGCTGGATGCAGTGGAGGGCCGGGAGTATATTGTGGACCAGGTCCAGACCCAGGATCCCGAGCTGGATGCCTTTTTGTTCTCCCTGGGCTGCTATTCCGGGCAGCCTGTTACGGTGGTGGCCCGGCGAAAGGGAGGCTGCGTGGTCTCCATCAAGGACGGCCGGTACAACATCGACCCCCAGCTGGCTCAGGCCATTACCCTGACCTGAGGCCTGTTGGTCTGCCATACGGTTGCTTATTGCTAACCGATCTTTGCCCCAGCACCAGGGCTCCCAAAAGGAGCTTTCTGAATAGAAGGAGGAATTTGTCATGAGAATCGCACTGACGGGAAATCCCAACTCGGGAAAAACCACCATGTACAACGCCCTCACCGGACGGAACGAAAAGGTGGGAAACTGGGCCGGGGTGACTGTGGAACGGAAGGAACACCCCATCCGAAAAAATTATTACAGCGGCGGGGAAGAACTCATCGCTGTAGACCTGCCGGGAGCCTACTCCATGTCGCCTTTTACCAGCGAGGAGAGCATTACTAGTTCTTATGTGCGGCATGAGCACCCGGATGTGATCATCAATATTGTGGACGCCACCAACCTGAGCCGGAGCCTCTTTTTTACCACCCAGCTTCTGGAACTGGGGATCCCGGTGGTGGTAGCCCTGAATAAAAGCGATATCAATGAAAAAAAGCAGACCACCATTGATGTGACCGCCCTTTCCGATCGGCTGGGCTGTCCGGTGGTTAAGACGGTGTCCACCTCTGCCCAGGGCCTGAAAGCCGTGGTGGAAGCCGCAACTGCCCTGAAGGGGAAGGGCCAGAAGGCCCCCTACCTTCAGGGGGAGGTGGACCTCACCGATAAAAAGGCGGTGGAGGAGGCGGACCGCCGGCGGTTTGCCTTTGTGGATCAGCTGGTGAAACAGGTGGAGAACCGGAAGGTCCTGACCCGGGAGGAAAACACCGGGGACAGGATCGACGCCGTCCTCACCAACAAGTTTGTGGGAATCCCTATTTTTGCCCTGGTCATGTTCCTGGTCTTTCAGATCAGCCAGGTGTGGGTAGGCCCGGTCATCGCCGAGGGATACCAGATGGAAAACGGAACCGTCATCCCCGGCCTGGTCACCCTCATTGAGACCTTCCAGGGCTGGGTAAGCGAGCAGCTGGCAGGGGCAAATCCCCTCCTTACCGCCCTTCTGGCCGATGGGATCATCGGCGGCGTGGGGGCCGTGGTGGGCTTCCTGCCTCTGGTCATGGTCATGTACTTCCTCATTGCCCTTTTGGAGGACTGCGGCTATATGTCCCGGGTGTCGGTGGTGCTGGACCCCATCTTTAAGAAGGTGGGCCTCTCCGGCAAGTCGGTGATCCCCTTTGTCATCGGCACCGGCTGCGCCATCCCCGGGGTCATGGCCAGCCGCACCATCCGAAACGAGCGGGAGCGGCGGGCCACTGCCATGCTCACCCCCTTCATGCCCTGCGGGGCCAAGATCCCTGTCATCGCTCTCTTTGCCGGCGCCTTCTTTGAGGACGCAGGCTGGGTCAGCTTTACCATGTACGCCACCGGTATCGTCCTCATCTTCCTGGGAGCCCTTCTGGTGAACAAGATCGCCGGGTACAAAAACCGGAAATCCTTCTTTATCATTGAGCTGCCCGAGTATAAGATCCCCTCCCTGGGATTTGCCTTCAAGGCTATGTGCGCCCGGGGCTGGGCCTACATCGTAAAGGCGGCAACCATTATCCTTCTCTGCAACACGGCCGTCCAGATCATGCAGACCTTCAACTAGCAGTTCCAGGTGGCAGAATCCGCCGACAGTTCCATCCTGGCTTCCATCGCCGGTCCCTTTGCCTGGCTGCTGGTCCCCATTGTGGGGGTGCTGTCCTGGCAGCTGGCCGCCGCCGCTGTCACCGGCTTTATTGCCAAGGAGAATGTGGTGGGCACCCTGGCCGTCTGCTTTGTGGGGCTGGAGAACTTCATTGACACTGACGAGCTGGCTATGATCGAGGGCTCCGGGGCAGAGGTGGCAGGAATTATCGCCATCACCAAGGTGGCCGCCCTGGCCTATCTCATGTTCAACCTTTACACCCCCCCTTGCTTTGCGGCCATCGGCGCCATGAATGCGGAAATGAAGAGCGCCAAGTGGCTCTGGGGCGGGATCGCCCTCCAGTTGGGGGTGGGCTACTCCGTGGCCTTCCTGGTCTACCAGGTGGGAACGCTTGTCACCACCGGCGCCTTCGGCCCCGGCTTCCTGCCTGGGCTGGTCGCTGTGCTGGCTATGGCCGCAGTGGCCGTCTGGCTCTGCCTCCGGGCGGACCATGACCTGAAACGGGAATATTCCCTGGGTCAGGGGGTGAAGGTATGATCGACTTTATCCTTCTGGCGGTCATCCTGGGGGCGGTAGCCCTGGCAGGCCGGTACGTCTACCGGGCCAAAAAGCGGGGACAGAAATGTATCGGCTGTCCCGGAGGGTGCTCCGGCGGCTGCAGCTGCTCCTCCAAAGAAAAATAACCATCTCCTCCTTATCCCCGTTTCTGTGAAAACGCCCGGGGCGGGACCTGATCAAAAGGTCCCGCCCCGGGTGTTTCACGGTTGAACGGATTTTTTTCAGTAAAAGGAGAAAAAGCAATCTGGAAGTGCTATAATGCAGGTATACCCTGAAACCATTTTATGTTTTTTTCGTCTCTATCAATAGAAGCAGCGTTTTAAGGGGAGGTGCCAGTATGAAGAAAGAAAATGTAGGCGGTATCCTGTTGTATCTGCTTGGAGCGGCGCTTTTTCTTCTCTCAAATTATTCCGTGGTCAGCGGCAGTCCCATACATTTGGCGTATTTTCAGCGAGTGATTCTTTGCGGCGCAGCAGTCTGCTCCATCGGAGCGGCGCCATTCATTTATAAGACCAAGACGGGCGTTGGGATGGTGATAAAGTTCTTGGCTGCGGCCGCACTCATTGGGTGTATCTTTGCATTTGGGGGATTTGTGAATAACAGTATGGCATAAATGACGGCGGCCAGACAACTTCCCGTCAGGTGAACGGAATATCATATGTTGCTGAAGGGGCAAGGTTGAAATACACCTTGCCCCCTTTTTTCTTTCCATTTGACATTCAAAAAATACAGGGGACGGTCACACAGGCTGAAGCGCAGGGGGGACCGGAACCAGGGAGAATTTCCCCTATTCCTCCCCGGGAGCCGGGCCGTACTTTCCGGCGTCCTGGGAGGTGATGGGGCGGATGACCCGGCAGGGATTCCCGGCGGC
>CALXEN010000044.1 GCA_944387325.1 uncultured Clostridia bacterium
TACCCTGTCCTGGCCACCTATCCGGAGAAGGTGCGGGTCCAGGATTACGCCCCCGCCCTGGGGGAGATGCTCACCCGGCTGCGGGTGGAGTACGGGTATAACCACACCGACTCGGTCCTGGTGCTGAAGGACATTCTGGCCCGGGTCTGGAAAGGGCAGATATAATAGACGCCAGTAAAAGAACGCCGAGGTCGGCGTTCTTTTCTTTTTGGTCCCGGTTCAGTCCCTTTTTACCCAGCGCCCAGAGAGCCAGGGAGGCAACGCCCCCAGGGTCCCCCCTCCTTTCAATGCGAGGGATACCACTGCTCTGGCGCCAGTTTGCCTGCCCCGAAGGAGTTCCCTTCCCCGGATTTTTTCCTTGCCCCTTTTTCCCGGATAAGATAAAATGATAAAAAGCCATGGAAGGAGGCAAATTTTATGGAGCTTCAATCTCTGCTGGCCCGCCTGAAGGAAAAGCCCGACCCCGCCCTGCTGGCCCGGGAAGCCGGAGAGGACCCGGACCTGCTGGAAGGGCTGATCCAGGTAGTGCGGACCCAGCGTTCCCCGGTGCGGTACCCCTGCACCAAGGCGGTGCGGCTCCTCAGCGAGGCCCACCCGGAATTGGTCTACCCCTATTTTTCAGATATGGTGTTCTGGATGCGGAACGACAACAGCTTTGTGAAGTGGGACGGCATCCTCACCCTGGCCAACCTGGCCGGTGTAGACTGGGAAGGCCGGTTTCCTCCTCTTTTCCCCCAATACCTGGACCTGCTCCGGGATCCCCAAATGATCACCGCCGCCAACGCTGCGGCGGGACTGGCTCGGCTGGCAGTTATCTATCCCCACCGGGAACCGGAAATCACCCGGCGGCTGCTGGAGGTTCCGGGGGTCCAATACCTTCGCAAAGGTCAGCCCTCCCCCGAGTGCGGGCGGATCATGGCCGGCCACGTTCTGGACGCCTTTGACCGGTACTTTGACCGTTCCCACAGCCAGGGGGCCATTCTGGAATTTGCCCGAACCCAGCTTTCCTGTCCCCGAAAAGGGGTAGCCAAGAAGGCGGCCGCCTTCCTGAAACGCCACGCCGCCCTCTGACAGTTCTCCCACCCCAGTCCTTCCCAGGGCCGGGGTTCTTTTTTGCAGCATTTTGGCATATCCTCCAGAGAAGGACGGTGAGGGAGGTATGGGTATGCTGGAGCTGTTTGTTCGGTTTGTGTTGGGGAAGTTTTTGTTTCTGGCTCTCCATCTGGAGAGCAGCAGCTTTCCCCGCCCTCTCTCCCCCCGGCAGGAGCAGGAAGCCTTCCGCCGGCTGGCCGCCGGAGACCTGGAGGCTCGGGACCTGATCCTCCGGCACAATCTCCGGCTGGTAGTCCACATCGCCAAAAAATACCGAAACGACGCCGAGTCCCTGGACGATCTGGTCAGCGTGGGGACCATCGGCCTTATCAAGGCGGTCTCCACCTATCGGCAGGACCGGGGGAGCCGGTTTTCCACCTATGCCAGCCGGTGCATTGAAAACGAGATCAAAATGTTTTTCCGCCGCTGCCGCCGGGGCGGGGTCACCGTCTCCCTCCAGGAGCCCATTGAGACAGGGAGGGGAGAGAGTGAACTGACGGTAGCAGACCTGCTGGCGGACGACTTTGTCCTCACCGAGGGGCTGGAGCACCGGGAGGAGCTGCTCCTTCTGAAAAGGGCCCTGGAAAACCTGCCTGCCCGGCTGCGGCAGATTCTGGAGCTGCGGTACGGCCTGGAGGGGGAGCCTCCCCTGACCCAGCAGCAGGTGGCCGACCGGCTGGGGATCAGCCGGAGCTATGTATCCCGGCTGGAGAAGAAAGGGATCTCCGCCCTGGAGCGGGCCCTGGCACCCCGGAAACAAAAATAGCTTGCAAAACGCTTAAAATAGGATAGAATAAAATCAGGAACATCCCACAAAAGGAGGGCACCCTCATGAAAAAAATCATCACCATCGGGCGGGAATACGGGGCAGGAGGCAGTACCATCGGCAGAGCTGTGGCCAAAGCCCTGGGGATCGCCTACTATGACCGGGACCTGATCATCCGCACCGCATCTGCCAGCACCAATCTGACCGCCGAGGAAGTCCGGCAGTGGGATGAGCGGGTGCCCCACGAGTTCGGGCTCTCCCAGAGTCTCTTCAATTTCTACGCCAAGCCCTTCAGTGAACAGCTTTGGAAGGCCCAGGTGGAGGCCATCCGGACCATGGCAGACCGGGAGAGCTGCGTCATCGTAGGGCGGAATGCAGACTACATCCTCCGGGAGTTTGACCACTGTCTGCGGGTCTTCCTCCATGCGGACCCCGCCTGGAGGCTGAATCATATGATGGAGCTGAACCCCGATATGACCCTGGACCAAGTCCAGGCGGAGATGGAACGAACCGACAAGGCTCGGGCAGGGTACTGCAAGCGGTTCACCGGTCAGTATTACGGAGATCAGCGGAACTACGATCTTTCCATCAATGTGGGGAAGCTGGGCTTTGAGAAGGCCATCCAGCTGGTTCTGGCCGCTGCCGAGGACCTGTAAAAGGCCATTTTCCCTGATAAACAAAGGCGGATCTCCCCTTTTCCTTGACAGAAAGGGCTTTATCCGTTATAATAGGTAGGCATAGGGCGCATATCAAAGGCGATAGCAAACCGATTCGTTGCTATTGCCTTTTTTCTCTTTTCAGCCCTTGTCCCATCTGTTACATCCGCCCGGAGGGGGCGTTTGCATAAATCACATATCAAGGAAAGGAACCAATCACCATGAAAAAGTTTATTGCACTGGCTCTGGCTCTGGTTCTGGCCCTGTCCCTGGTAGCCTGCGGCAGCACTGCCGACACCAC
>CALXEN010000045.1 GCA_944387325.1 uncultured Clostridia bacterium
CGTCATCCACGAGAAGGACTTCTACGCCGCCCGCTACCGGGGGGAGACCATGGTGAAAAACCTGAAGGCCCCCGTCTTTTACACCACCGGCAACACCCAGGTGTCCGAGCTGCTGCGTATCCTCCAGAAGAACAAGGCCCACATGGCCGTGGTGGTGGACGAGTACGGCGGTACCCAGGGTATCGCCACCCTGGAAGATATTTTGGAGGAGCTGGTGGGTGAAATCTGGGATGAGCACGACGAGGTCATCGAGACCTTCCAAAAGCAGCCTGACGGCAGCTATCTCATCGCCTGCTCCGCCGACCTGGACGATATGTACGACCTGTTCCAGGTAAAGGGTACCTGCGACGCGGCCACTGTCTCCGGCTGGGTGATGGAGCAGGTGGGCCGGGTCCCCGAAGTGGGCGACCACTTCCAGGCAGAGGGTCTGGATGTCACCGTTACCAAGGTGGAGCACCGCCGGGTGCTGGAGATTCAGGTCCGCACTCTGGAAGAACCGGAAGACTAATTTTTGCGGAACAATCAGCTCCGGGGCCATACAGTTTGTATGGCCCCGGAGCTTTTATATCTTTTGTATTCGTTTATTCCCCATTTACCGGAATATCCACCCCGCACACGGTCACATAGTCCACCTGACTGGGATCGATGACCCGGTCGGGAATGAGATTGTAATTCATCTCCTTATAATGGAACCTTCCTTCCACATAAGCCTGTTCCGGTGTGCTGGGAGGAAGACCATTATCCCCGGAACACCCCGAAGCAGTGGGCAGATGGGAAAGCACGGTACCATCCTTCATATGGACCTCCACCCCAAGAGAGCCCCACAGCAAATCATTTCTTGCCCGCGCATTTTCAAGCCGATCCGCCGCACCATTCCCAGAGTCAAAGGTCAATGTGGTTCCCGAGGGAGTCTCGATCACTTTCTCATCGGGAGACGGATGTTCCGGTTCAGCCTCCGCATCCAGTATCTCCGCAATGCGGGAATCATAGTCATAGCAGGAGCCTCCCTCCAGCCGGACCGTGACAGTCAACGGAGAGATCGTCACCTGGCTCAACGTTGCCGTTCCATCCAGGTAGTCCACCTCCAGCTTCGGTTCCAGCCGGATGGACTGATCCGGATAGTCCAGTACCACATCTTCAAAAAGCCAGCTGTGATCCCGGATGGCCTCTGTGCGCTCATACATCTCAATCTCCTGATATTCCTCTCCCTCGGCCAGGGTCACATCTGCGATGGGGTCCAGGGTGATGTCCATCACTGCACCTCGCAGCCCACCATCCACCCAGGGGGATGCTTCCATGCAGAACGATAATCGGTTGTCTTCCGGATCTTCATCCGGGATGGTATATAGGCTTCCGCCCGTGGGCCCGGCAATTCCCTCACCACTCAAATCAAAACTCGTTCTGAACCACCGGTTCTCACTTTCTGTCAAAGAAGTGCCCTCCGGGGCTGTAACCTCCACCCAGATAAACGCTTTGTTGTCATCTCCTACACAGTCCGTGAGAGCTACCGTCCAGCCATTATACTCCAGACTCCGGTCCAACTGATAGATGCTGCTCTCCAACCTCTCCTGGGCACCGGGCGTAGCCGTATCAAAATATCCTCGCAGCCCAGTAGACAAGGTAGCCGCCAAGGCCCCCGCTGTCAAAGTCAGCGCTGCCGCAATGCCGATCACCACGCCCCGGCTTACTTTCTTTACCTTCCGTTTTGTCCCTTCTGTCATCGTTTCCGCCTGTTCCGCCGCCTGGCGCAGCCAGTCGGCCAATGCCGCTTGTTCCTCCTGGGTGAACCGAATCTCCTCAAAGCTCTGGCGTATGTCTTTCATCGTCTCACCTCCAGTTCCTTGGCCAACAGCTTTCGGCTTCGGCTCAGCCGTTTCCGTGCCGCCGCTGGGGTGCAAGAGCACAGCTTGGCAATCTCGTCCAGGCTGTATCCTTCATAATAAAAGAGGTACACCGTCGCCCCATAGTGCTGAGGCAGGGCCCGGATGAGATCCATTAGCTCATGGCTCTCTTTCTCAGGGGCCGGTATCCGCTCCGCCTCGTCCATCGGAACCACCCGCCGCCGTCCCGCGCTCTTCAGCAGATTCTTACAGGCGTTAATGGCCATTTTTAAAATGTATGCCTTTTCATGCTCCCGGTCCGCAAACTCCTTTTGCTGTTCCAGCAACTTCAGAAAAATCTCCTGACAGATATCCTGGGCGTCCTCCCGGGTGAGGGAGTACGTTGTGCACAGGCGCAAAATGGCGTTGGCGTAGTCCGATACAAACCGCTGGGCCTCCGCCGGCGAATTCCACTCCATCCGTCCCTCAACCTCCTTTCACCCATAACACAACTGAGCGCTGCTCATTGTGACCGCGCCGCTTAAAATCTCTGATTCAATAAGCCGGGACCATACATTTTGTCTAGTCCCGGCTTATTATACGTTTTGTATCCGCTTTTTCCTCTGTTTACGCCAAATGACACTCCAGATAGGTGCCATCCGGCGTCTTCAGATACACAGGGCCGTCCCAGCCTTCCCCGGCGATCCACAGCTCACTGCCCAGGAACTCACCGCCGTCGGTGTAAGGAGTGTCCTCCCCCTGGTCATAAGTGCCCACCTGCCCCAGGCTGCGGCAGCCCTCCGGTAGGGTATCCAGCACCCTGTCTCCCTCATACCAGTGCTGATAGGAATAGACCTCCTCCCCCACCGGCACCATCAGAATGAGCACCTCGCCACTCAGGCCGGCGGAGGCATTCCCACTCCCCGCTTCTTCGGGGGCCGTAACCGTCCCAGAGGACGCCGGCGCATCGCCGCCGGTATTCCCAGTCCAGTCCTCCACCGCGCCTGCGCTGGCGCTTCCCGAGGCGCTGTTGGCGCTCCACCAGCCCTCATAGACCACACCATAACCGATGGTCAGCACAAGGGCCAGGCAGGCCGCCAGAGAGATCCAGGCCTCCCGGTTCCATTTTTTCCGGCTCACCGGCTCCTCTGCCTCTTTCACGAGATCATCGTCCAAAAGGCCCATGGCCTCCAGCAGATGTTCCCGGGTCATACGGCCACCCCCTCTCGCTCCAGCTCCGCCTTCAGCTTTTTCCTCAGGCGGTGGAGCCTGGACTTTACCTGTCCCTCCGTCATGGAAAATTCCGCTCTCAGCTCCTCCAGGCTCTCCAGATGAAAGTACCGGCGGATGAAGAGCTTCCGGTCCCGCTCCTCCTGACGGCGGAGAAACGCGGAAATAATGGCCGCCGTCTCTCTGGCCTCCAGGGCCTCATCCGGGCTGTGCCGGTCCGGCAGGCAGTCCTCCAGCTCATGCAGGGCGATTTCCACCTGGTTTCCGCCCCGTTTCGCCGCTCGGGCCCGGCGCCACCGGTCCAGGGAGAGGTTTCGGGTCAGCTTTCCAAAAAAGGCGGACAAAATGTTGGGCCGCTGGGGGGGTATGGCATTCCAGGCATGGAGCCAGGTGTCGTTGACGCACTCCTCCGCGTCCTCCTCCTGCTCCAGAATCCGCCGGGCTATGGTGTGGCAATAGGCCCCGTACTTCTCCTGGCTGGCCTCAATGGCCTGCTGGGACCGGGCCCAATAGAGGTCGATGATCTTGCCGTCCTCCACCGCAAGCCCTCCTTTC
>CALXEN010000046.1 GCA_944387325.1 uncultured Clostridia bacterium
GGCTTTGCCGGAGGCTCCTTGTCCTGTGGATGATGTAAAAGCGGGGTCCAAACAGAGGGATAGGCCTCATCTTTAGCCATTCCGGATGCCGGTGCTTATGGTATACCATTGATACCGCTCCGGATAAAATACCCTTCCATGGCAGCCTCGGGCGGCAAGCGCCTCGTTGATCTGGTTTGCCATGCCCCGGACATCCTTGTGTGCAAACAAAAGTCCTTCATGATGGGTGGGCAGGATGACCTGTGCGCCTACCCGTTGGAAGAAGGAGATATCTGTCTCAAGGGGAGCGACCCCAAACTGGCGGATGAGGAGATTGGGGCGCAGCTTGCTGAGAGAACGCTCTGCATCCCGGAGTTCCGAACCTGCTACAAAAGCGATCCGATAGTTCTCCCGGGTGGTCAGCACATAGCCTACATTGAACATGGAGCCCAGAGGTTCCAGTACCTGATGACCCTGAAATCCAAAGTGGAGCACACCCCCATCCTCTGTTTTGGAGGGCTCCCCGGAGATCCATTTGTTGACGCTGTGGTATCCTTTAAATGTCTCCAGGGTAAAGTCCTCCAGTTCATATTTTCCCTGGGTGGCATACGGGATGATATGAATATAGGGAATATCAAAGCATTTTCCAAATTCATAGGCGGCGGCCTCATGGACCAGGAATTTTCCGCCAAAGTTCCGATAGACATCCCCACAGGAAAGGTCGTGGTCAAAATGGTTGTGCTGGACGATTATGTAATCGGCACCCTCATAATCCTTCGCCTGGAACTCTGTCACCTGGGATGGACAGTGACCCGGCAGGGGATCTTTCACATAGGGGTCGGTGAGGATGTGTTTGCCGTTTGGCAGTACGATCTCGAAATTTTGGCAGTTGATCCATCGAAAGCGCAGGTTTGAAAGGGGCGCCAGGGCCACGTCCTGCGGATCATGGGAAATAGTCAAGAAAAGACCTCCTCTCTAAAAAGCAGAAATATTCAAAATAAAGGAAGAAGCGATGGTCAGGAACAGCAAAATAAAGCATACGGGGAGAATTTTATAGAACAGGTTTTCCCAACGGTTGCCGCTGCTTCCCCAGGTCATCCCGCCCACAGTGGAAAGGGGAGAACTGCCGGTGAGGGTGGCCGCCACCATGATGGAGGCATACATCACGCCCACATCCAGCCCTGTGCTGGCAGCCAATTCAGGAACAATGGCAAACAGGGTCGGGATCACCACGCCAATGGCGCTGGAGAACATACTCATGATACCGGCAATGGCAGCCAGGAGAGGGACCACCGCCAGGGGAGGAACTGTGTCGGAGATCCAGCCGGACAGCATTTCCATCATGCTGGTGTATTTTCCGATGGAAATCAGGATGGACATACTGCCCAACATGGTAATGGTTCCCCAGGGAACGTACCGGGTCAGAACCTTGCGATCCTGTCCCAGCCTGAGCCCGGAAGCAGCACAGACGCCCACAGCCATGATGGCTCCGATCCCCAGCTTGTTGGTCATCTGGGAAAAAGCGGACACACCCAGCAGAAAGTGAGCTGCGGGGGGGAGAATGCTGGCACAGGATACCAGCAGAACAACCAGGGTGCATTTTTTCTGATTTGGGTTGAGCCTGGCCGGAGGGTCCTGGCAAAGCGCTGAGGTGCCCGCCCGCTTTCTGTCCAGCAGGAACACCAGCAGGAACAGGGCGGTGCAGAGCACGAAGCTCCAAAGGAATCCCTCCAGGGCGATCCTCTGGGCGGGCAGGTCCCCCAAAACGGCCCGCAGCATCCCTTCCACCGCTGCGCCTCCCGAGCTCCGGATGAAATTGGAGCCGGGGATCACACCACAAACCACCGCAACGTAGGTGACCACGGGGGAGTATCCCGCCCTGGCGGCAATATCGAATGCCAGGGGGGCCATAAAGCCGGCGGCCATGATCCCCGGTCCAATGGCGGAGAAAAGGAAACTCAACAGGAAGATCAGCGGCATCACAGCAGCCGGATGTTTGCGTACCCCGTAGAGCACATGATCCACAATCACCGAAAATGCCCCGCAGTCAAGCGCATAGCCAAAGAAAAATGTGACGGCGAACATATCAAACATAACACTGAGGGGGGCGTTGGACAAAATCTCCTTTACAGATAATCCAAGAACGCCGTATCCGATCAGGACCGCAAAGGTGATGGCCAGAGCAGTCACATTCATGATCTTTTTATAACCACAGAACACTGTTACAATAATTGCGGCAATTACCATCCAGGCTGCGTAAGTCATCTTAACCTCCTGTTTTTAAGTACTTGTCAAAAAAGGCACCCATCCGTTCCGATACGGGATCCTGGAGGAACTCCAGTCCTCCGTGGGGAGCGCCGTCGATGAGGTAGAGCTCTGCATCGATCCCCTTGGCCTGCAATGCATCGTACATCTCTTCGCTCTGGCTGTAATTTACACGGCGGTCATTGGTGCCATGAAACATCTGGAAGGGAGGGCAATTATCCTTTACCAGAAGGGCAGGGCAGGCTTTTTTGCCCTTTTCCGGTTCGTCCTTCACGGTGTATCCCAGCAGCAGACGCTGGGTATAGCCTGCCTCGGGGTCATAATCGTGGAACAGATTGGAGGGCAGGTACCAGGTGCAGACTGCCTGCACGGCGCTGCTCTGATCCAGGTTGCTTCCCTCCTCGTACTCAGGCTCTCCTCCGGTAACGCCCACCATTGCGGCCAGATGTGCCCCTGCGCTGCCGCCCATGATGCCCATCCGGGCGGGGTCGATCCCGAAGGTCGCCGCATTGGCCCGGAGATAGCGGATGGCTTCCTTGATTTGGATGATATGGGCAGGGAAACGCAGTTCATTGCAGGTGTATTCCACAAAGGCGACCACGTACCCCCGCTTGGCCAGCCAGACAAAGTCCGGAACATAGGCGTTGTGTTCCTGATGCCGCCAACCGCCTCCGGCGATCCAAAGGATGCAGGGATGCAGCTTGCTCTTGTCCTGGGCGTGGATGACACTCAGGTGCATCTGCCGCACCGAGCTGGCGTCCTTCCCCTTGGGGGTCTGCGAGTAGACGATGTTATCTGCCAGCCAGAGGCAATCCTGCTGGACGGGAACTTTAATGATTTCTTTCATCTGAATGAACTCCTTCCGTTCATGCTTGCTTTTTATCTTCCTTGGGGGACAGGATCAGGAAAAGGATCAGCCCTACGATGGGGAAGATGGCGGAAACGTAGAAGGAACCCGCATAACCAAAGTAAGTGAAGCAGATGCCTGCAATGTAGCCGCCGCCCACGCCGGCCAGGTCCTGGATAAAGTAGTTGGTGCTCATGGCAGCACCCCGCTTGTCGTCGGGAGCAGAGTTGGCCGCTGCCTTGATCAGGACGGGGTTAGCTCCCTTCTGGAGGACGGAATAGATCACCGAGGCAGCGATGATGACCAGCAGAGACTGGGCGCTTCCGTACATGACACTGGCAATGGCGGTGCCTACGCAGGCAGCAATGAGGATTTTGCGGCCGCCGAAATAGTCACTCAAGCCGCCCAGGCCTACGCCGGCAATGATGGTGACCATGGATTTGATGGTGGCGTAAATCTCGGCGCCGGCAATTCCCCGTTCCAGGGCCATGACCACCAGGTAGGTGTCACAAATGGTCATGAGCATGGAGAGGAAAAAGTTGAGCATACAGACGGGGACGGCTTTCAGATAGAATACATCGTTGAGGGAAAACTTGCGGGTGGAAGGCTCTTTCTTCACTTCAGGCAGCTTCAGGAACATGGTGAGGATCAAAGCCAGAACAAGAGCGGCGATGCCGAGATAGAAGAGGGTGGGGCCGCCGAACTTCTGGAAGACAAGCATAGACAGGGTGGGGACGGCCGAAACGATCAGAGTGGGGATCCCGGAGAACAGCCCGATGGAGGTACCCATGGCCTTCCGGTCCACGACCTGGGAGGTGACGCCGAAGAAGGTGGTGGTGATGAAGGCGAAGGAAACAGCGTCCACCAGACGTCCGATCAGGAAGCTGGTATAGTCCGTTGCGTTGGCCAATAGAATGTAGCCTGCAATTTTTATGGAGATACAGGCCATCAGAACCAGCTTGCGGTTGAACTTGTCCATGGTAATACCGGTAAAGGGGCGGGCAAGGGTCACCACCAGATAGTAGGTGCCGTTCATGGCGCCTACGACAGCGCCGGTCATTCCGAGGCTCATGCCGTAGAGGGTAAGAGGGGTTTTGCCCATGGTCAGGGCAAAGTTGTTGCAAATGTTGATGAGGATA
>CALXEN010000047.1 GCA_944387325.1 uncultured Clostridia bacterium
AGGTAAAGGCGGTTGCAGTCCGCCAGATAGGCGTCCTTTTCCAGGGCTTTCAGGTAACACTCCACGGTTATGTCCAGACTGCTGGCACTGAATCCAGACATATTTACCAGTACGCTTCCTTCCACCACGGCGGGGGAATCGGACAGCAGCTGACGGAGGGCCTGGATGATTTCCTCCATCTTTTCCCGGGTGGTGTCATAGGTCAGTCCCAGGGTGAATTTCCAGTGGCGTTTGGTCCGGCGGGTGGCATTCCAGATGTTGGCGGCCGAGACCTTGGAGTTGGGAAGCACCACAAGGGTATTTTCAATGGTGCGGATCCGAGTGCTGCGGAAGGAAATATCCTCCACCGAACCTTCCACCTCTCCCACCGTGATCCAGTCTCCCAGAGAGAAGGGCTTTTCCAGAATGAGGATGAGACCGGCAAAAAGGCTGCTGGCGGTCTCCTGTGCGCCCAGGGAAACGGTGAGGCCAACCAGTCCGACGCCGGTGATCAGGCCGGTGACCGGGATTCCCAGTTCCTGAAGGATGATAAGAGCGCCCAGAGCAACCATCAGGACCTTGTAGCACTGGCTCAAAAGACGAAGGAGGATCTGGTTGGTCTCCAAACTCAGTTTGGCGCCCACCTCCCGAAGAAGCAGGCTGCAAAGGGGCCAGCTGCCCCAAAGCCCCCTGGTCATGAGGATCACCACCAGGATCCGAAGGACCTTCATCACCAGGGCCTGGTAGCCTGCCACGGTGATGGGCAGATTCCGCAGAGCCAGGGCATAGCCGACGGCCTGGATGGAAAGCTCCACCGGGATGGTGAACTCCCGGGAGAGGATCTCCAAAGCAGGCATTTCCCTGGCCTGGGCTTTTGCTGTGATCCTTGGCCCCAGCCAGAGCTTCACTACTCGACTGAGGACCCAGCCGACCAGGGCCGGAAGAATGATTTGAAGGATCAAACTGAAGGAAAGTAAGCTGATGGAAGTCACAAATAGGTCCCTCCTGTAAACAAAGGCAGGGAAGCCCCGCCGTCGATGGTTTATGAATTGGTGTAATTATACCATGGATGCGCTGCCGGACAAACTCTTTTTTTGCTTTTTAAGAAAGAAACAAGAATAAACAGGGAGAACCGGGCAAGGATTGAGATTTCTTTCACAAATCAGGGGTTGCAATTTCCAAAGGCTGTGCTATACTGTTAATCGAAAAGTCTGTTTCAGGGCGGGGTGAAATTCCCCACCGGCGGTATAGCCCGCGACCATCCATTCTTGGATGCTGATCTGGTGAAATTCCAGGGCCGACGGTATAGTCCGGATGAGAGAAACGACAGAGCAAAACCATGCTGTGTTTGCGCCCTTTTATACCTTTTCGGTGTAAAAGGGCTTTTGTTTTTTCCTGTCAAGGCTGATGGGCTTTTCAAAAAAATTTTTTGAAGGGGAAGATCCCCGAGGAGGAAACCAAAATGCAAACCACCAAAACCCACAAGCTGGTCGTTACCGCCATGCTGTCCGCCATCGCCACTGTCCTGATGTTCCTGGACTTCAGCCTCCCCATGCTGATCCCCAGCTTTGTCAAGATGGACATCTCCGAGCTTCCTGCGCTCCTGGCTTCCTTCAGCCTGGGACCGGTATACGGTATTGTGGTCTGTCTGCTGAAGAACATTCTCAACGTCATCTTCCACGGCAGTACCTTCGGAGTAGGGGAACTCTGCAACTTCCTGCTGGGCGCTGCTTTTGTTGGGGTAGCCGGCCTTATTTACAGCCGTCATAAAAGCCGGAAGACCGCACTCATCGCCTCCGCTGTGGGCGCTGTGGCCATGGCCGTCGTCAGTGTGCCGGTAAACTACTGGATCAGCTATCCCATCTATGCCAACCTGTTTCATGGCATGGAGAACATCATTGCCGCCTACCAGGAGATCCGTCCCGGCGTCAACGGCTTGCTGGAATGCCTGATCCTTTTCAATATGCCCTTCACCCTGGTCAAGGGAATCATTGACTGTGTTCTCTGCTTCCTGATCTATAAGCCTCTCAGCCCCATTCTTCACGGCAAAAAATGATTGACAGGAAATCTTTTTCCATGGTAGTATAACGCATATGGGAAGATATCCTGTAACAGGGCAGTCTGTTGGGGCTGTCCCATCCATGGTGAGATCACGCTCAATGCCCACCCTGGGTGTTGAGCGTTTTATTTTTTCTGCATTTGTCAGACGGGAGGGAAGCAAATGGCCAAGTATCTGTTTACATCTGAATCGGTCACCGAGGGACATCCCGATAAAATCTGTGACCAGATCAGCGATGCCATTTTGGACGATCTGCTGACCCAGGACCCCCAGGCTCGGGTGGCCTGCGAGACTACCTGTACCACCGGCCTGGTCCATGTGATGGGGGAGATCACCACCACCGGGTATGTGGATGTGGCCGGAGTGGTCCGCCGTGTCCTGGCCGAGATCGGATATACCCGGGCAAAGTATGGCTTTGATGCCGATACCTGCGGGGTGATCACCAGCATCGGCGGCCAGAGCCCGGATATTGCACTGGGGACCAATGACCAGGTAGGCGGTGCCGGGGATCAGGGGATGATGTTCGGCTACGCCTGCGACGAAACGCCGGAACTGATGCCCCTGCCCATCATGCTGGCCCATAAACTGACCCGTCAGCTGGCCCGGATGCGGAAAGATGGCTTTCTTCCCTATCTGCGTCCCGACGGAAAGAGCCAGGTAACGGTGGAATATGAGGACGGCAAGCCTCTGCGGATCACGGCCATTGTCCTTTCCACCCAGCACGCTCCTGCGGTGACCCTGGACCAGCTCCGCTCCGATATGATGAAGTATGTGATCCGGGCCGTCATCCCGCCTCACCTTCTGGACGATGATACCCGGTATTACATCAATCCCACCGGACGGTTCGTCATTGGCGGCCCCCTGGGGGACTGTGGCCTGACCGGTCGGAAGATCATCGTGGATACATACGGCGGGTATTCCCGCCACGGCGGCGGCGCCTTCAGCGGAAAAGATCCCACCAAGGTGGACCGGAGTGCTGCCTATGCAGCCCGCTGGGTGGCCAAGAACATTGTAGCTGCCGGCCTGGCCCGGAAGTGTGAGCTTCAGCTGGCCTACGCCATCGGGGTCCCCCAGCCGGTGAGTATTCTGGTGGATACCTTCGGTACCGGCACCGTTCCGGACGAGGTCATCAGCAAGGCCGTGAGCCAGGTCTTTGACCTGACGCCTGCCGGGATCATCCGGGATCTGGATCTCCGCAAACCTATCTACCGGCAGGTGGCCGCCTATGGTCACATGGGCCGGGAGGATCTGGACGTGACCTGGGAGCGGACCGACCGGGTGGAAGCCCTGAAAAAAGCAATCGAGTAAATTATTTCCCGGCCCGGACTATTCCGGGCCGGCTTTTGTTTACAAAAAAGTTAAAATATTTTATACTGGTAAAGAATGTGAAGGAAAGGAGGGACCTGAAGATGGAACAGCCCCTGCAGAAGCTGGAAGGGGTGGTGGAACACCTGATCTACGAAAACCGGGATACGGGGTATTCTGTGTTCGAGGTCCGCTCCGGGGACAGCTATGTCGTGGTTACCGGCACAGTGGGGGAGGTCTGTATCGGACAGACGGTGGAGGCCTATGGCCGGATGGAGGTCCATCCCAGCCACGGGGAACAGTTCAGAGCCCAGACCTGCAATATTGCCCTCCCCACCCAGCAGGAGGGGGTGCTGGCTTACCTTTCCAGCGGAGCGCTGCCCTATGTGGGGCCGGCTACCGCCAAGAAGATGGTAGCTTTGTTCGGGGATCAGACCCTGGAGGTCATTGCCCAGCAGCCCCAGCTCCTCACTCAAATAAAGGGGATCACCGACCAGAAGGCCCTGGCCATCTCGGCAGAATTCCGCAGGATGTTCGGGGTCCAGGAGGTGGTAGCCTGGCTGGGCCGGTACCAGATCCCTCCTGCCCGGGCGGTGGAGGTATTCCGCCATTACGGTCCCCATACCCTTCAGATGCTCATGGATAACCCCTACCTGCTCTGCGGTGAACCCCTCAACCTGAAATTCTCCCTGGCGGATCAGATCGCCGCAGAGCAGAAGATGGACCCGGATGATTCTCTCCGGGTCACCGCAGGAGCCCTTTACGCCCTGCGGTATAATGCCAACCAGGGCCATACCTGCATCCCCCGGCAGCGGCTGGTGGAGAGCACCGCCAGCTTTATCCGCCTGGAACCGGAACGGGTGGACCGGCAGGTGGAGGCTATGCTGGACACCCAGGAGCTCTGTCGGAAGGAGTTTGAGGGAACGGAATACCTGTTCCTGCCGGACCTTCTCCGGGCGGAGGAGGATATAGCGGCCATCCTGGCCCAGCGGAGCCAGTATCCGGCCCTTCCCGGCCGGGGTCTGGAAGGGAAGATACGAATTTTGGAACAGACTCAGGGCCTTCGGTATGCTCCCCTTCAGAAGGAGGCCATTCTCAAAGCCATGGAGAACCGGGTCTTCGTTCTCACCGGCGGCCCCGGCACCGGCAAGACCACCGTCCTCAATGCGGTGCTGGCCCTTTGCCAGGAACAGGGAGAACAGGTGGCCCTCTGCGCCCCCACAGGGCGGGCGGCCAAGCGGCTGAGCGAGATCACCAGCTGCAAGGCTACCACCATCCACCGGCTACTGGAGGTGGATTACACCTCGGGCAGCGTCCGGTTCATCCACAACAGCCAGAACCTTCTGAAACAGGGGGTGGTTATCCTGGATGAGATGAGTATGGTGGATGTGAAGCTGTTCCAGTCCCTACTCCTGGCGCTCCGGCCCAGCTGCCGGGTCATTATGGTGGGGGATGCCCAGCAGCTGCCCAGCGTGGGGCCGGGCAACGTGCTGGGAGAGATCATCCAGAGTGGAGTGGTGCCGGTGGTCCGGCTCACCGAAATTTTCCGCCAGGCCCAGGAGAGCCTGATTGTCCGGAATGCCCGGCGGATCAGCCAGGGGGAGATGATCACCCCCGGGGAGAAAACCGACGACTTTTTCTTGATGGAACGCACCGGCCTGCCCTGCGCCGAGACGGTCTGCCAGCTGGTCTGCCAGCGGCTACCGGCGGCCTACGGGTACGACCCGGTCCAGGACATCCAGGTCCTCACCCCCACCAAGACCGGGTACAGCGGTACTGTGGAACTGAACCGGGAATTGCAGAAACGGCTCAACCCGCCTATGCCCGGAAAGCCGGAGATCCAGTGGGGGGACCGTGTTTTCCGCCTGGGGGATAAGGTGATGCAGGTCCGGAACAATTACGATCTCCTCTATGAGCGGGAGGACGGGGAACCGGGAGCCGGCGTTTTCAATGGGGATATTGGGATTGTTGTTGCGGTGGATCCGGTGGACCAGACCCTCCAGGTAAAGATGGACGACCGCCTGGTGGCTTACAGCAAGGATGTGCTGGGAGATCTGGAGACGGCCTACGCTATCACCATCCATAAAAGTCAGGGCAATGAGTTCCCCGCCGTGGTACTGGCAGTCAGCGACCCGCCCCGGAAGCTCTGCTACCGGAATTTGATCTATACCGGGGTCACCCGGGCCCGGAAGCTCTGCGTGGTGGTGGGGAGCAAACGGGTGGTGGAACAGATGATCCAGAATACCCGCCAGGCCAAACGGTACAGCTGCCTGGCCCGGCTCCTGCAGGAGGCCCTGAAGTGAGGGGCCGCCGGTGGCTGGAGCTGGGGGCAGACCTGCTTTACCCGCCCCGCTGCCCCTTCTGCGGCGGGATCCTGCCGGACCGCTGGGCCCTGGTCTGCCCGGACTGTGCGGACCAGGAAGAAAAAGCCCTCCGCCGCCCCGCCAAAGTAGACCAGAGCAAACATTCTTTTTACTGCATTGAGAAGGCAGCAGCCCTATACAAATACCATCACCCCCTGGTAAACGCAGGGATCCTGCGGATGAAAAGCAGCGAGCCATGGTACACTGCCTCCTTTGCCCGGTTGATGGCGGTGCGGCTGTACGGGTATGACCCTCAACAGAACCGCTGCCTGCTGGATCTTTCCCTGGAATATGATCTCCTTGTCCCGGTGTCGGACAGCAGGGGCGGCAGGGAATACTGGGTGCCGGGCATGATGGCGTCCCAGCTGGGAAAATTCACCGGGCTGCCGGCAGAAAAGAAGGCTTTGGTAAAAGTGAGGGACACCCGTCGTCAGGCGGGGCTGGATCGGGAGGAACGGTTTACCAACCTGATCGGTGCCTTCCGGGTGAAAGATCCCCGGCGGGTGGAAGGAAAAAGGGTCCTGTTGCTGGATGATGTGATCACTACCGGCAGCACCGTCTCCTGCGCTGCCCAGGCACTGTTGGAGGGAGGAGCGGCATCCGTGTCTGTCCTCAGCTTGGCCGTGTCGGAACAGGAATGAAATTTGTAAAAAAAGAGTCTCAAGACAGTTGAAACTGATTTTGGAAAAGACTATAATGAATGTGTATACTGCTTTAGGGAGGAATACTGTTTATGGGTACCTTACTGGCCATTACGCCGCAGCCTGCCGACGGGATCGTGGTCATCACCGGCATGAGTCTGGTGTTTCTGATCCTGGTGGTGTTGTCGCTGATCATTTTGGCGCAAGGCAAAATATTTGACACAATTATGAATAAAAGGGCATCCGCCCACGCCGGAAAGGCCAAGGAATCTGCGGCCAAGGCGCAGGCGGCAACGCCGGCTCCGGCTTCTGCACCGGTGGTGGAGGAGGGGATCCCTCAGGAGGTAGTGGCGGCCATTGCGGCGGCCCTGGCCTGCCTGAGCGGCGGCAAATATCAGCTGCGGGCTCTGCGGAAAGCCCAGCGCAGCGGCTGGAGCCAGTCCGGGATCCAGGATCACACCCAGCCCTTTTGACGGAGGAATCTGAAAAATGAATGCGTTTATTGATACCCTTGGCAGTATTTGGACCAATTCCGGATACGCCACCCTCTTCAATGTGGCAGAAGGGGGATACCTCTACCTGATCATGATTATCGTGGGGTGCTTTCTCCTTTACCTTGCCATTGTGAGGGAGTACGAGCCTCTGCTGCTTCTGCCCATCGCCTTCGGTATGATCCTGGCCAACCTGCCGGACAGCGGCATCATTCATATGGAGTATTTTATCAACACTCCTACCGGACATCCCCTCTGGGGCGAGATCCTGGACAACGGCGGCCTGGCGGATATGCTCTATTGCGGGGTGAAGCTGGGAATTTATCCGCCTCTCATCTTCCTGGGGATCGGCACCATGACCGACTTTGGTCCCCTCATTGCCAACCCGATCTCTCTGCTGCTGGGCGCTGCGGCCCAGCTGGGCATCTTCACTACTTACCTGGGCGCCCGGCTGCTGGGCTTCACCGGCCCTGAGGCCGCCGGCATCGGCATTATCGGCGGCGCCGACGGCCCCACCGCCATCTATGTGGCTTCCATGCTGGCTCCCCATCTCTTGGGCAGCATTGCGGTGGCTGCCTATAGTTATATGGCTTTGGTGCCTGTGATCCAGCCACCCATCATGCGGCTTCTCACCACCAAGAAGGAGCGGCAGATCGTCATGAAACAGCTTCGGGTGGTATCCAAGACCGAGAAGATTGTCTTTCCCATTATGTGCACCATCCTTATCAGCCTCCTGCTGCCGGATGCGGCGGTGCTGGTAGGGATGCTCATGCTGGGCAACCTGATGAAGGAATCCGGGGTGGTGGACCGGATCAAGAATACCGCCGGCAACGAGCTCATGAACATCATCACCATCTTCCTGGGCCTTTCCGTCGGCTGCACCACCTCCGCCAACACCTTCCTGAACCGGCAGACGGTTTTCATCATTGTCCTGGGTCTTATTGCCTTCAGCTTCGGCACTGCCGGCGGTGTGCTGCTGGGCAAGGTGCTGTGCCTGGTTACCGGAGGAAAGATAAACCCCCTCATCGGCTCCGCAGGTGTTTCTGCCGTGCCTATGGCCGCCCGTGTCTCCCAGAAGGAAGGACAGCGTGAGAACCCTGCCAACTTCCTACTCATGCACG
>CALXEN010000048.1 GCA_944387325.1 uncultured Clostridia bacterium
GTGCCAGAGACCGGTGGCCATAAATACAATGAACAGGTTGACCAGGGTCCGAACCTGGCCTTTCCGGTTTCCGCCCAGGGGCATGTAGAGATAATCCCGGAACCAGCCGGACAGGGTCATGTGCCACCGCCGCCAGAACTCGCTGACTGTCTTGGACAGATAGGGATAGTTGAAGTTTTCCGGGAAGTCAAAGCCGAACATCTGTCCAAGGCCGATGGCCATGTCCGAGTAACCGGAAAAGTCATAGTAGATTTGAAGGGTATAAAAGAGCGCTCCCAGCCAGGCCAGGGGAGTGCTTACCGCCCCAGGGTCCAGGGCAAACACCTGGTCGGCCCGGGCGGCAAAACAGTTGGCCAGAATCACCTTTTTCCCCAGCCCGTACAAAAACCGCTTGACGCCGTAGGTGAACCGGGTCAGGGAGGTGGACCGGTCTTTCAGTTGGACTTCCACCTGGGTGTAGAGGACGATGGGTCCCGCCACCAGCTGGGGGAAGAAGCTTACATACAGGGCCACCAGGAACCAGTTTTTCTGGACGGCGGTTTTCCCCCGGTACAGGTCAATCACATAGCTCATGGCCTGGAAGGTGTAGAAGCTGATCCCCAGGGGAAGAGCGATCTCCTTGAGGGGAAGAAGCTGCCGCCCGGCCAGGGCCGCCAGGGTGTCGGCGGCAAAGGTGTAATATTTGAAGTATCCCAAAAGCCCCAGGTTGGCGGCTACCGTCAGGAAGAGAACCAGCTTCCGGGCGGTTTTTCCTTTGCACCATCCCAGGAACAGCCCACCAAGATAATTCAGGGTGATGGAGCCCAGCATAAGGAAAATGTACCGGGGCTCCCCCCAGCTGTAAAAGAACAGGCTGGCAATGAGAAGCAGGGCGTTTTTGGACCGGATCCCCGGCAGCAGCTGGTAAAGCAGCAGCACCAGGGGAAGAAACAGCCAGAGAAATACAAGGCTGGAAAAGAGCATGAACCAAAGTCTCCTTTGCAGGCCCCTAAGAGGGCCCGTAATCTTTAAAATTATACCATTATTTATACCGTGCTGCAACGCCGGGCCAAATAAAATCCCCCTTTTCCTGGGAGAAAAGGGGGATAAAACCGGGTTCAGGACCCGGTGTATTCTGTTACATGGAGCAGGGCCTCTGCCTGGGCTACCTGTTCCTTGGTGGGAACGGGGGTGTCTCCCAGGGAGTAGGGAATCCCCAGCCGGTCCCACTTGAACCGACCCAGGGTGTGGTAGGGAAGAACCTCCACCCGCTCCACGGTTTTCAGGCTCCGGATAAATTCATCCAGTTCCTTAAGTCCCTGAGGGTCATCTGTGAGTCCCGGCACCAGCACGTGCCGAATCCAAAGGGGGATACCCTTATCCGAGAGATACCGGGCCATGGCCAGAATGTTCCGGTTGGTGTGCCCGGTGAGAAGTTTGTGCTTTTCCTGGTCCATCTCTTTCAGGTCCAGAATCACCAGATTGGTCTGCTCCAGAAGCCGGTCAAACCGGGCCAGGAATTCCGGGTCCTCCCGGAAAGGCTGTCCCGCTGTGTCCAGGGCGGTGTGGACCCCGTTTTCCCGAGCCAGCCGGAAAAACTCGGTCACAAAGGGCATCTGGAGAAGAGGCTCCCCGCCGCTGACGGTGATGCCTCCCCGCCGGTCCCGCTTGCCCCAGTAGCTCCGGTACCGGAGGGCGTGCTTGAAAAGGGCCTCCGGGGTCCACTGGCTGCTGGAGGTGCAGGCCCAGGTCTCGGGGTTGTGGCAGTATTGGCACCGCATGGCGCACCCCTGCAAAAAGACCACAAACCGGACCCCGGGCCCGTCCACCGAGCCGAAGCTCTCCAGGGAGTGGACCAGCCCTACGGGATCACAGGACCCCATGGCAGGTGCGGCTGATAACATCCAGCTGCTGCTTCCGGGTCAGGTCAATGAACTTGACGGCGTAGCCGGACACCCGGATGGTGAAGTTGGCGTACTCTTCCTTCTCGGGATGCTCCATGGCGTCCAGCAGCTTCTCGGTGCCGAACACGTTTACGTTCAGGTGATGGGCGCCCTGGTCAAAGTATCCGTCCAGGATCTGGACCAGGTTCTCCACCCGCTCCTCCTCGCTGTGGCCCAGAGCACCGGGGTTGATGGTCTGGGTGTTGGAGATGCCGTCCAGAGACCAGTGGTAGGGCAGCTTGGCCACGCTGTTCAGGGAGGCCAGCAGACCGTTCTGCTCTGCACCGTAGGAGGGGGAAGCGCCGGGGGCAAAGGAGGCGTAAGCCTTCCGCCCGTCGGGCATGGCGCCGGTGGCTTCCCCGTACACCACATTGGAGGTGATGGTCAGGATGGAGGTGGTAGCCTCGGAGTTCCGGTAGGTGTGGCGGCGCTTGATCTTCTCCAGGAAGGTCTTGAGGAGCCATACCCCGATCTCGTCGGCCCGGTCATCGTCGTTGCCGTACTTGGGGAAGTCCCCTTCAATTTCAAAGTCCTTGGAAATGCCGTCCTCGTCCCGGATCACCTTCACCTTGGCGTACTTGATGGCGCTGAGGGAGTCGATGACATGGGAGAACCCGGCAATGCCGGTGGCAAAGGTCCGGCGCACGTCGGTATCAATGAGGGCCATCTCGGCAGCCTCATAGTAGTACTTGTCGTGCATATAGTGGATCAGGTTGAGGGTGTTCACATAGATGTCAGCCAGCCAGTCCAGCCAGAACTCGTACTTCTCCATGACCTCGTTGTAGTCCAGGTACTCGCTGGTGATGGGAGCCATCTTGGGACCTACCTGGATACGGTGCTTCTCGTCAAAGCCGCCGTTGATGGCGTAGAGAAGAGCCTTGCCCAGGTTGGCACGGGCGCCGAAGAACTGAATTTCCTTGCCGGTCTGGGTGGCGGAAACGCAGCAGCAGATGGAGTAGTCGTCCCCCCATACAGGCTTCATCACATCGTCGTTCTCGTACTGGATGGAGCTGGTATCCACCGAAATCTTGGCGGCGTACTTTTTGAAGTTCTCCCCCAGGGCGGAGGAGTAGAGAACGGTCAGGTTGGGCTCGGGGGAGGGGCCCATGTTCTCCAGGGTGTGGAGGAACCGGAAGTCGGTTTTGGTGACCATGCTCCGGCCGTCCATCCCAATGCCGGCCACTTCCAGGGTGGCCCAGGTGGGGTCGCCGGAGAAGAGCTGGTTGTAGCTGGGAATCCGGGCAAACTTTACCATCCGGAACTTCATAGTCAGATGGTCGATGATCTCCTGAGCCT
>CALXEN010000049.1 GCA_944387325.1 uncultured Clostridia bacterium
CCCAAGGACTTCTATCAGATGGTGCTGAAGATGGCCCAGGCCATTGACCTGCCCGAGAACATGATCATCCTGGCCGGGGACCACCTGGGCCCCCTGACCTGGCAGAAGCTGCCCGAGGCCGAGGCCATGGAGAATTCCCGGGAACTGGTCTACCAGTACGCCCGGGCCGGCTTCACCAAAATTCACCTGGACACCAGCATGAAGGTGGCAGACGACCCTGAAGGGCTCCTCTCCACCGAGGTAGTGGCCCGCCGCGGCGCCCAGCTCTACAAGGCCGCCATGAAGGGGTACGAGGAGCTGAAGGCCGAGAAGCCCGACGCCATGCGGCCCGTCTTTGTCATCGGCAGCGAGGTGCCCAGCCCCGGCGGCGCCACCGAGGCGGAGGACACCCTGGCCGCCACCAAGCCCGAGGCTTTCCGGGACACCGTTTCCACCTACCGGAAGGTATGGACCGAGGAAGGGGTAGGCGACGGCATGGCCGACGTCATCGCCGTGGTGGTCCAGCCCGGGGTGGAATTCGGGGACGAGCAGGTATTCTACTATGATCCCGCTGCCGCCACCGACCTGGTGGCTGCCCTGAAGGAGTTCCCCGGCATCTGCTTTGAGGGTCACTCCACCGACTATCAGAGCGCCAAGAACCTGGCCGATATGGTCACCGACGGCATCGCCATCCTGAAGGTGGGTCCCGCCCTGACCTTTGGTCTCCGGGAAGCCCTCTTCTCCCTGAGCATGATGGAGAAGGAGCTGGTCCCCGCCGAGAAGCGGGCCAACTTCGTCGAGACCCTGGAAGAGGTCATGCTGGCCAACCCCGGCAACTGGAACAAGCACTACCACGGGGACGAGAAGCACCTGGCCCTCTGCCGGAAGTACAGCTACTCCGACCGGGCCCGGTACTACATCGGCCAGCCCCAGGTGGTGGAGGCCATGAACAAGCTGTTTGAGAACCTGCGGGAGTATCCCATCCCCATGAATATGCTCCACCAGTATATGCCCCTGTCCTACAACAAGGTCCGGACCGGAGAGCTGAAGCTGGATCCCAGAGAGCTGGCCATGGACGGCATCGTTCAATTCATGCTGGACTACGAAAGCGCCGTCTGATCCCTCCTTTCCCCTGTCATGGAGCTGCTCCCCCGGCCGGGCCGGGGGCAGCGGTTCTCTCCTTTGTGCAAAATCTCTCCTTAAGCGCACTACACCCCATCCTACCGGCTTCTGTTCACCGGCGGGATGGGGTGTAGTGTTTTAAACGGATTGGGTTTTCAACGGTTACAGGGTGCCTTCCCGGATGAGATCCAGGGCCTGGTTCAGGGTGGGGCAGACTGCCGCCACCGCCTTTTCCAGTTCCGGGGTGGGCGGCACCTGATCCGGCACCATGACGGTGGTGCAGCCGGCCTTTACCCCGGCCCAGCTGCCCTGGCGGCTGTCCTCAAAGACGTAGCAGTTTTCCGGGGCAGTCCCCAGCCGGCTGGCCGCCAGCAGGAAGATGTCCGGCTCCGGCTTGCAGTGTTCCACCTCCTGACCGCTGACGATCAGGTCGAAATACTGCCGGATCTTCCCCACCTCCAGGTGGTGGCGGATCACCTCCAGCCCGCTGGAGCTGGCCACGGCGATCTTTACCCCCTGGCCCTTCAGCCAGGACAGGATCTCCAACACCCCCGGCTTCAGGTCGATCTGGGTCTCCATCCGTTCCATGCCCCGGTTATGCCACTCCTGCCAGAAGGCCGGAGGGTCAAGGGTGGGGTAATACCGGTGGATGATCTGGAGCTCATAGTCCCCGCAGGTGCCGCAGACTTCCTGGAAGAACCGGGGGTCTACTTCCAGCCCCCGTTCCCCGGCCATCTCCTCAAACACCACCCGGAAAACGTGTTCGCTGTCCACCAGGAGACCATCCATATCAAAGATCGCATACTGTTTCACGGCAGTTACCTCTTTATTGGGGGGATATTTCCCTGTTTATCGGGCCTTGGACTGTTCAAACTCTTCCCGGATTTGGGCATCGGGAGCCTTGGTCAGAAGGCTGACCACCACAACGGCGGCCAGACTGATGAGGAAGGCAGGCAGCAGCTCGTAGATGTTCCAGATCCCGCCCAGGGGCCGGACCAGGTACTTCCAGACAAAGATGGTGACGCCGCCGGCCACCATGCCGGCCAGGGCACCCTGCCAGTTGCTCCGCTTCCAGAACAGGGCGCAGAGGGTGACGGCCCCGAAGGCTCCGCCGAACCCGGCCCAGGCAAAGGAGACGATGCCGAAGACGCTGGAGTCGGGATCCCGGGCCAGGAAGATGCCCAGGGCGGTGATGCCCAGAATGGTGAGACGGGCCACCACCAGGCTCTTTTTCTGGCCCAGCTTGATGCCCAGGAAGTCCTGGACGATGTTCTGGCTGACGCTGGAGGCTGCCGCCAGCATCTGGCTGTCGGCAGTGGACATGGTGGCGGCCAGGATACCCGCCAGGATCATCCCCGCCACAAAGGCGGGGATGATGCCATACTGGCTGATGAGGCCGGCCAGCTTGACGATGACGGTCTCGCTGTCGCTCCCTGCCAGGAAGTCCAGCTTGCCTGCGGCGGTCATGCCCAGGCCGGACATTCCGATGAGGATGGCGATCCCCATGGCCACCACGGCCCAGATGCTGGCGATCCGCCGGGAGAGAACCAGCTTCTTCTCGTCCTCAATGGCCATGAACCGGAGGAGGATGTGGGGCATTCCAAAGTAGCCCAGGCCCCAGGCCAGGGTGGAGACCACCGTGATGGGGCCGTAGGCCACGGCCTGACCGGTGGTGGGATCGTAGGTGCTGTTCAGGGAGAAATACCCCGGCAGGCTCTGGGCGTTGGCAATGACTGCCTCCCAGCCCCCGGCGTTGACCACCCCAAAAGCCAGGACCACCACCAGGGCCATGGTCATGACGATGCTCTGGACCAGGTCAGTGGTGGAGACGGCGCTGAAGCCACCCATGATGGTGTACCCCACAATGACCAGGGCGGAGACCACCATGGCCACGGTGTAGTTGACCCCCAGCAGGCTGTTGAAGAGCTTGCCGCAGGCGGCAAAGCCGGAGGCGGTGTAGGGGATGAAAAAGACCAGGATGACCAGGGCCGCAATGGCGTTGAGGATATTCTTGTCATCGTGGTACCGCTTGGAGTAGAACTCCGGCACGGTGATGGCGTTCAGGTTGCTGGAGTAACGGCGGAGCCGCCGGGCCACCAGCAGCCAGTTGAGCCAGGTGCCCAGGGCCAGGCCGATGGCGGTCCAGCCCACATCGGCCAGACCGGTCAGGTAGGCCAGGCCGGGCAGGCCCATGAGGAGGTAGCTGGACATATCGCTGGCTTCGGCGCTCATGGCCGTGACCAGAGGGCCCATCTTCCGCCCTCCCAGGTAGAAGTCGCTGGTGCTCTCGTTTCCCTTGCTGCATTTGAAGCCGATGGCCAGCATGGCCAGCAGATAGACTACAATGGCAGCAAAGATGCAAAAGTTAATGGTATTCAGCTTGAATCCCTCTCTTTCCTTTACGGGGGAGCCTGTCCCTCAGGGATGCCCCCGCAGAATACCCCTTATTTTATCACACTAAAGCCTTTCCCACAAGCCAAAAACTTCCTTTTTCTACGGGTTTTTCCCGGTTTTTCCAAAAAAAACAGGCCGGGAGACGGGCTCCCGGCGGTTCTGTTCTCTTTATTCTCCCCATGCCAGCCCCTGGACCAGGTCCAGGATGGGGGTGTAGTCGGCGGCCTTGGAGGCGGCGGTGACGTACACCGACCCCTCCTCAAAGTCCAGCTGGACCAGGATGGTCTGGTAGGTGCCGCAGTCATACCGGGCGGCAGTGACCTGGGCGCCCTCGCAGGTGATCTCTTCCATCTCCTGGGAAACGGTGGGGCCCACCTCCTCCAGTTCGGCGGCGGACTGGGCCAGGAAATCCTGGTACTCCCCGCCCCGCTGGAACATGACCACCGACTGGTTCAACCCGCTGCCGGTGGAGGACATGACCACCGTATCCTGGGCGTCCTCCTGTTCCACCGGGGGACCCCAGCGGCTGGTGTCGTAGGTGAGGACCAGGCCGTTGGGGGCGGTCACCGTCTCATAGACGGGCTCCGGGTCGTTCTGGGCCACGATATCCTCGGTGTCAAAGAGGTAGTACATAAAGTCCATCACCCCGCAGCCGGTAAGACTGAAGGCCAGGACCAGGGCCAGTGCCAAGGCCATCCAACGTTTCATAGGTTTTGCTCCTTGCTCTTTCAAATCACGAAAAATCCCAGCCAGCCCAGGACCCCGCCCAGGGCCAGGCCGGCGGCCACATCCCGGGGGAAGTGGACCCCCGTCAGTACCCGGGTGAGGGCAATGGCCGCCGCCACCCCCAGGAAGGCCCACCCCCAGGGAGGGCAGAGCCAGCCCAGGCCCACCCCGATCACCGAGGCGGAAAAGACGTGGCGGCTGGGGAAAGACTGCCCTTTGGTATCCTTGCGGGTGAGAGGCGGGATCCCGAACACTTCATAGGGCCGGGGGGCATTGATGGTCCGCCGGAGGACCGTGCCTCCCAGAAAGACTGCCAGGGGGACCAGGGTCATCCGCCAGAGGCGGGGCTCCCACCGAAGGGCCAGCCAGAGCTCTGCCAGGATATAGGCCAGGTAAACGGCCCCGGTAAGGACCTTGGAACACCCCTTCAGGACCCTGGCGGCGGCAGGCCTGTCCTGCCAAAAGGTCATGAGGGCCCTGTATCGTTCCCGGGTCATTCCAAAGCCCCCTTTCCTTCGGTTTACTGGTATAAAGATACCATTCCCCCGGGGGCTTTGTCAAATGGCGGACCCTTGATTTTTCAGGAGCTCTCCCCTATACTTTTTGTATCTTATTCCGTAGGCCAGGCCCCCTCCACCAGGCTGGCAGCCTCCGCCTCCTGGGCGGCGGCATCCGCCTGGTCCATGACGGCTGCCGGCTTGGAGAGCCCGGTCACCTCCCCTCCCGGCTGGGTGAGAAGGTAAGCCCCGATGGCCTGGTTTTCATAGACCAGCATCACCCCGTAGGTCTTTTCCTCCCCGGCGGACTGGCCGGGGCAGAGGGCGGTCCACTTTTCCACCGTCTTTCCCTTATATCCTTCCAGGCTCATGCCGCTCTGGCCCACCACCGTGTTGAAGGCCAGGAAGCTGTCATCCCACCGCTTGGGGATCTTGACACTGTCCACCCCGGCGGTGGTCAGGTCCAGTTCCACCCCGTACTCATGGAAAAAGTCCCCGATATCCTGGGTACCGGAGATGGCCACCCCGCTGGGGGCGGACGCCGCCACCGATTGTCCTGCAATATAGTTGACTCCGGCTACCGTTCCTGCCAGGCAGGCCAGGCAGACCCCCATGGTGGCCACCCGCCGCAGGCTGTTTTTGTGAAATGTGAACACGAACATCACTGCCTCCCCCCGGACGGCATGGCCGTCCTGTTTTGGTTCATTCTTATGAGAAGGCCCGGGGAAAAATACCGGTAACAGGATATTTATCAGATTTTCACAAAATCATCATATCCGGCAGATATGATAAGACTATTAAAAGGAGTGTGGAGTTATGGCACATATTTTGATTGTGGACGATGAGCCCCTCATCCGGGACCTTTTGCGGACCCATCTGGAATATGCCGGATATACCTGTACCGAGGCGGGGGACGGCAGCGCCGCCCTCTCGGTGCTGAGCGCCGGGAACGCGGACCTGGTGATCCTGGACGTGATGATGCCTTTCATGGACGGGATGACCTGCCTGCGGGAGATGCGGGCCCGGCGGATCAACACCCCGGTGATCATGCTCACCGCCCGGGGAGAGGAATACGACAAGCTGGCCGGCCTGGAACAGGGGGCGGACGATTATGTGGTAAAGCCCTTCAGCCCCCGGGAGATCGTGGCCCGGGTGAAAGCGGTGCTGAACCGAACCATGCCCCATCCCCAGGAAGAGGGGACCCTGTACACCTTCGGACAGCTGGTCATCGACACTGCCAGCCACACGGTGAAGGTGGCGGGCCAGGAGGTGAGCCTGACCCCCAAGGAGTTTGACCTGCTGGTCTATCTGGCCCAGAACAAGGGTCTGGCCCTGAGCCGGGAAAAGATCCTGCAGCAGGTCTGGAACTACGACTATTACGGGGAGGACCGGACAGTGGACACCCATGTGAAGATGCTCCGGAGCCATCTGGGCCCCTGCCGGGATTACATTGCCACTGTATGGGGCGTAGGGTACAAGTTTGACCCCAAGGTCTGAGGAGGACCGCTGTATGGAGAAAAAAGTCAAGGGCTTCCATCCCGGGATCCAGGCCCAACTGACCCTGGCCCTGGCCCTGCTGCTGGCCCTTTGCCTGGGGGCGGTATGGTTCGCCACCTCCAACCTCCTCCAGCCGGTGTACAACCGCCATATCCAGGAGGATCTCACCGACCAGGCCCGGGCTTTTCTGAGCCTGGTCCAGAACTTTGACGGAGAAATTTGCAGCCGGGATTACTTTTCCCTGACGGTGAACCAGGATTTCCTGACCCAGGTGAACCAGGCCATTGCCGACGGGGAGCTGGATGTCTCCCAAAGCTGCGTGGACCTTTTTGACAGTACCCTTCGGGCTGTGACCTACTCGGAAAACCTTCACACCTGTCTCATCCACGGGAACAGCGCCCGGCTGGGAGACTGGCGGCTGGGCACCCGGGACACGGTACTGGCCCTCCGCCTCCGCCAGCAGCTGGTAGAGGAGGGCACCCTGGTGACCACCCTCACCGACGAGGACGGGGCCAGCCAGATGGTGGTGGGAGCCCTGACCCCCGACAAAGCCTACGGAGTCATCGTCTCCACCGACCTGACCCAGGTGGAGGCGGCCGGGGAAGTGCTTCAGTGGATGCTCCCCCTCATTGCCCTCTTCCTGCTGGCGGTCAGCTGTCTCCTGGCCTTCCTCTATTCTGCCTGGTTCACCCGGCCCCTGAAGCAGTTGAGTCAGGCGGCCCGGCAGATGGCCCAGGGAGCGTATGATACCCCGGTGGAGATCCGCCGCCAGGACGAGATCGGAGTGCTGAGCCGGGACTTTAACCAGATGGCCGCCGAAGTGAAGCGGAGCGCCCAGCTTCAGCGGGATCTTCTGGCCAACGTGAGCCATGATCTCCGCACCCCCCTTACCCTCATCAAGGGATACGCCGAGACGGTGCGGGACCTGACCGGGGACGACCCCCAGCGGCGGAACGCCCAGCTGGACATCATCGTCCAGGAGACCGACCGGCTCAGCCAGCTGGTGAACTCGGTGATGGATCTGAGCAAGGTGACCAGCGGCAGCGAGAAGCCCAAACTGACCCAGTTTGACATGGCCCAGCTCTGCCAGCAGGTGGCCCAGACCTACCAGGCGGTCTGCCAGCAAAACGGATGGGAGCTGGTAGTCCAGGCGGACAGCCCCTGTCCCGTCACCGCCGACCAGGCCATGATGGAGCGGGTGCTCCACAACCTGTTGGGAAATGCCTCCCACCATCTGGGGGAGGACCGGAAGTTCTTCCTCCGGGTCATTCCCCTGCCGGAGGGCTGCCGGGTGGAGGTGGAGGATCACGGCCCCGGGGTGGCAGCGGAGGACCTGCCCCACATCTTTGACCGATATTACCGGAGCCGGAGCGACACCGGCAAGGTGGGCACCGGGCTGGGGCTTCCCATCACCAAGGCCATCCTCCAGGGCCACGGGTTCCGGTTCGGGGTGGACAGCACCCTGGGCAAGGGCACCCTGTTCTGGTTCACCGCCCTGAAAGAGGCGAAAAAATGACTGCATAGAAAAATTCCCGGAAGGCGAAGATTCCTTCCGGGAATTTTTTATGGCCGCACAGGGAGGTTCATTCTTTCTTTTTCCCGTCTGCCATCCTCCCGGCCCATTTTACAATGAGGACCACAACCAGGATGATTCCGGCCAAGCCCAGAACCGGCAGAGCCAGGATCCGGGCCGTCATCCAAAAATAGGGGCTTCGGAGGGTGCTGAAAAACTTCTGGAATCCCGTCTCATCAATGGTGATGGTCAGGTCCTCCTCCGGAAGTCCCTGGGAAGTATACCGGTAGGTGCGGTCTGCCACCTTCTCAAAGGGGAGGCTGGAGTCGGTGATGACGGGCATATCCTCATCCAGATACAGGTTGATGGTCAGACTGCCGAACTCCTTCCAGGACGCCGCAGGCTGGAGATAATACTGGATCTTCCCGTACTTTACGTCAAAATCATAATCGGGATAGCCCCCCAGGGCATAAAGGTATTCCACCACCACCTGGCTCTCCTGCCCGGGGTCAAAGGCCAGTTCAAAGGTGATGGCATCCACCTGCTCCGGAACCGGGGAGAGCTCCTGGGAGGGGTTCAGCACCGCATAGGCCCAGTCCCGGGTATCCACCCGGCTGTCATAGCTGAGGGTATAGGTCTCGGTGGTGAAGGGGAGTTCCTCCCCGTCCTGGGTGACCAGAGGGTACTCCTGGTTGGGGCAGAGGAACATGGCCGGGGTGGTCACGGTCTCCCCGGTGGTATTCTGCATGGTGTACTGGGCCCGGATCCGGGCCATATCCTCGGTAACGGTGATATCCAGCACCTCGGAGAGGACGGCGATCTCCTGGTTTTTCTCAAAGGTCACTGTGGTACCGGTGTCCGGGGTGCGGGGCTGGGCCATGTTGGCCAGGGCGGCAGGGGCCGCCCCCAGGGCAAGGGCCAGAGCCAGCAGCAGGACGGCGAACCGCTTTTTCATAAATCGCTCCTTTCATAGCCGGGTTGCAAAAAGGGGGCGTTTCCAGGAAACGCCCCCAGACTGCCGGAGAAGGCAGATCAAACATCGAAGTTTACGTTGAAGAGGTCGCCCTCGCCGTCGTTGCCGTCTGCGTCGGTGTACATCTCCAGGTAAACCAGCATAAACCGGTCCACATCCGCAGGGGCCTCGAAGAGCATATCATAAGTAGCGGTGTCCCCGGTGAGGAGCTCCCACTCCAGGGGCATGAGCTGGTCATTGAAGGCGTCCACTGCCCAGGCATAGTCCTCGTCCCCGCTGCCCCACTGGAGCTGGAAGTCGGTGTCGTACATGGGCAGGGTCTCCCCGAAGGTGTTGTCCACCGTCACGGTGCAGACCACCAGCCGGTTCCCCTCGGCGGGAGTGTAGCCGTCATACTCTTCAGGGCTGCTGACTGCGTCCACCGAGAAATCAAAGAACATGGTCTTCATGGTGTCCCCCACCTGGCCGGTGAGCTGGGGTTCTTCCTCCTTCAGCCCCAGATCGGAAAGGCTGCATCCGGTAAATACCAGGGACAGCGCCAACACCAGGGCCAGGATCGTGCAGATCTTTTTCATGGTTTTTTCTCCTTTTCTTCAGGTTCGGGGGTTCCTTCTTTCCCCAAACTCAACTGTGTTGCCCCTATTATACCTCTTTTTTCTACCGGACACCCGGCCCCCTGTATCCTAAATTTTCACAAAAAAATCACAGATCCCTCGTGAAGGGGATCTGTGACAGGTTGGAAGGAGGATCAGACCACTTCCACTTTCTTCATAATGACAGGAGTACGGGGCTTGTCGTTCCAGTCGGTGGCCACGGCGGCGATCTCGTCTACCACGTCCATCCCTTCCACCACCTTGCCGAAGGCAGCGTACTGGCCGTCCAGGTGGGGAGCGTCCTGGTGCATGATAAAGAACTGGCTGCCGGCGGAATCGGGCATCATGCTCCGGGCCATGCTGATAACCCCCCGGGTGTGCTTCAGATCATTGGGGACTCCGTTGGAGGAGAATTCCCCCTTGATCTGCCAGCCGGGGCCGCCCATGCCGGTGCCGTCAGGGCAGCCGCCCTGGATCATGAAGCCCTCGATGACTCGGTGGAAAGTGAGGCCGTCATAAAAGCCGTCCTTTACCAGCTTTTCAAAGTTTTCACAGGTGAGGGGAGCCTTCTCGGGATAAAGCTCCAGCAGAATGGTCTTTCCGTTTTCCATGGTGATCTTGATCATGGCAGTTACTCCTTTTTCTTTTTTATTCCTTTTATTCCTCAAAAAGAGCGGTGGACAGGTACCGGTCCCCGGTGTCGGGGAGGAGGGCCACAATGGTCTTGCCCCAGTACTGGTTCTGGGCGGCCAGCTGAGCGGCGGCCCAGAGGGCGCAGCCGGAGGAGATCCCCACGTTCACCCCTTCCAGGGTACGGAGCTCCTTGGCGGTGTCCAGAGCGTCCTTGTCGGTGACATCCACCACCTTGTCATACAGCTGGGTATCCAGCACTCCGGGCAGGAAGTTGGGGCCGATGCCCTGGATGCCGTGGGGGCCCGCCTTCCCGGTGGTGAGGAGGGGGCTGGATGCGGGCTGGGCAGCCACCAGCTCCACCTGGGGATTCTGGCTCCGAAGATACCGGCCCACCCCGGTGAGGGTGCCGCCGGTGCCCACCCCGGCCACAAAGACATCCACCTTCCCCTGGGTATCGGCCCAGATCTCGGGGCCGGTGGCAGTCTGGTGGATCTGGGGGTTGGCGGGGTTCTCGAACTGTCCGGCGATGATGCTGCCGGGGATCTGCTCCAGCAGCTCCTGGGCCTTGTCCACAGCCCCCTGCATCCCCTGGGCGCCGGGGGTGAGGACCAGCTGGGCCCCAAAGCCCGCCAGCAGCTTCCGCCGTTCCACGCTCATGGTCTCGGGCATGGTGAGGATGACCTTGTAGCCCTTGGCGGCGGCCACCATGGCCAGGCCGATGCCGGTGTTTCCGCTGGTGGGCTCAATGATGGTGCCACCGGGGGCCAGCCGTCCGCTGTCCTCCGCCTGCTGGATCATGGCCAGGGCGATCCGGTCCTTGGCGGAGGAGCCGGGATTGAAGCACTCCAGCTTGACCACCAGCCGGGCCTTCAGGTCATGGGCCTTTTCGTACCGGGTCAGCTCCAGAAGGGGGGTCTTTCCGATGAGTTGGGTGATGCTGGTATATATCATATTGGATCTCTCCTTTTCTTTTTCCCTTATTATTCCACCGTCAGGCCGGTTTCATAACTCTTGCTGCCAATGACCCGGGTCAGCTGGTCCCAGGTCAGCTCTCCCTCCTGCCACAGGTAAGCGGCCCGGACCAGAAGAGCGCACCGGTCCACCGATTGGGCCAGCAGGTCAAACACATCCCCCTGGCAGAGCTCATGGGTGTATGGATTCTCCCATTTTCTGGGAAGCCTGGGATAGGTGGTGAGCCCCTCCAGGGGGGTGGGGGTCACGTGAGCAAAGACCTCTCCGGTGCCCAGGAACCGCTCCGCCACCCAGAGCAGGGCCCGCAGCACGGGGCCGGGGCCGGAGAGAAGGGCCCGCACCGTCCGCATATGGATGAAGCTCTTCCGGAGAACCTCCAGGGGATAGGTGCGACCGTAGACCTCCCGGATGGACTCCTGGAGGAGGGCGGCGATCTGAAGCTGCTCTCCCATGGTGATGGCAGGGGTGGAGGCCGGTGCAGGGATCCCTCCGGGGCCATAGTCCTGGGCGTAGAGGTGGGAGTCCAGCCCGATCTCAAACAGTCCGTGGCCCGCCGGCCGATAGTAGGGCTGGCCCGGTTTCTGGACCGCCGCCACATAGGGGTGGACCAGGGCGTCTACCCCGTAATGGCAGAGAAAGCCCAGGGCATAGTCCCACTGGACCCTGGTCTTGGCGTTCCGGAGAAGGCACTGGAGAAACTCCCCGGTCTTTTCCCGGTGCATCCGCTCGCCCATCTGGAACAGGTCCCAGGTGCGGCGGGCGCCGGGCAGCCAGGCCTGATAAAAGAAGAAGGGGTCGGGGCCGTTGGCCCCCAGGGCAAAGGCCCGCTGGTTGGACAGGGGCACCTGGGCCACGGCCGCCGCCTTGGCGGCCATCTTCACATGGGTATATCCTTCTGGCATAGAGCTTCAACTTCCTTTCCGTATGGGTTTAGAATGGGGCAGGTCAGGTCTTGTCCAGGTATCTGGGCAGGACCAGGAAATAAATTCCTCCCCCGATGAGCATGATGATAATGAGGCTGACCACCCCGTAGGGGGCGGCGGCTGCGTTGATGGCCTCCACCTGGGCCGGAGTGGCGGTGGCGGCGGTGAGCCCCTGGTCCGCCAGCATCCCGGCGGCAGCGGCGCTGCTGATGATCCCCACCAGGGTGGGGCCCATGATGGAGCTCATCTTTCCGAAGATATCAAAGAATCCGTAGAACTCCCCTACCCGGTCCTTATCCGGGATGAGCCTGCCGTACATACTCCGGCTGAGAGCCTGGATCCCTCCCTGGCAGGTGGCGCAGAGGAAAGCCAGCACCCAGAACTGCCAGACCTCCTTCAGGAAGAAGGCATAGATGATGATGGCGCTGTACACCACGATCCCCACCCCGATCATGAACCGGGCCCCGAACCGATCGCTGAGCTTGATGTAGAGGAGGCAGAAGGGGAGCCCCAGCACCTGGACCAGGAGGAGGGCCAGAAGCATCTGGCTGCTGTCCAGCCCCAGCATGGTTCCGTAGCTGGTGGAGAGGCTGATGATGGTGTGGACCCCGTCGATGTAAAAGAAGAAAGCCAAGGTGAAGAAGAAGAGGGGCTTGATGGTGACGATCTCCCGGGCAGTGGCGGCCACCCCCTTGAGGATCCGACCCATATCCCCTTTATGGTAGTCCTGGCCGCTGGTCTGGCGGCAGTTTTTCAGAAGGGGGATGCTGAACGCCGCCCACCAGACGGCGGTGAGGGCAAAGATGAAGGCCAGGCAGATGAGGGTATCCACCCCCATGGCGTTCATCACCAGGAAAATGACCAGGGGAATGGTGGAGCCCCCGATGTACCCCAGGCCGTAGCCCATGGTGGACACCCGGTCCATCCGGTCCGGGGTGGTGATGTCGTTGAGAAAGGCGTCATAGTAGACGCAGCTGGCGTTGAACCCCACCACGCTGGTGATGTAGAGGACCAGGATCAGCCCCGCCACCCGGCCGGCGGCCTGGGTGGAAGAGGTGAAATCCATAAGGGGGGTGGCGGCCAGGATGAGGCAGCTGAGGGCCCCGATCCCCATAAAGAAGGCAAAAAGCCGTTTCCGCATCCCCCGCAGGTCCCCCAATCCCCCCAGGAAGGGGGCGGCGATGGCCACAATGGCCATGGCGATGCTGGTGGCGTACCCCCAGGTGGAGATGCTGGAGACGCTGTTGACGGTGTACTCCGCCACCGTGTTGTAGAAGATGGGCAGGATGGTGGCAATGATGACCGAGTGGGCGCTGTTGGCCCAGTCATACATCATCCAGGAGTTTTCTTGCCTGGTAAAGCCCTTGAGAAAGTTCACGCTGCTGCGCCTCCTCTTTCCTTACAAAATGGCCTGAAGGGCCCCGAAGAGCCCGGCGCTGACCAGGCCCATAACGATCCCGGCCAGGAGCACCCCCAGCATACAGGCGGCGACGCTCTCCTTGAAATCCATGTCCAGAAGGCTGGCGGCCAGGATGCCGGTCCAGGCCCCGGTACCGGGGAGGGGGATCCCCACAAAGAGAGCCAGGGCCACAAAAAGGCCCTTGCCGCCTCCGGCGGCTTCCTTCAGCTTTTCGCCCCCCTTATGGCCCTTCTCCAGGAAGAACTTGAAAAAGCCGCTGCCGTGGGGGAGCTTTGCCCCCCATTCCAGCACCTTCCGGGCGAAAAAGAAGATGATGGGCACCGGCACCATGTTGGCCAGCACACAGATGACGTAGGTGGGCAGGATGGGCAGGCCGATGCCGATGCCCACCGGGATGGCGCCCCGCAGCTCAATGAGGGGGACCATGCTGATGAGGGAGACCCCCAGGTATTTCTGCCAGAGAGCCAGCCCTGCGAAAAATGCGATCAATTTATCGGTCATACGTTTCTCCTTTAAGGTTGGTGCCGGGAGAAGAGAGCCAGGCCCTTCTCTCCCCAGTATATCTGCCATTGTACCACAATTCACAGGCGGCAGGAAGGGCTTTTTTCAAACTTTTTACATTGGCAAAGCCTTCCTTCCATGCTATACTGATTCCAGGATTTTACTTTCGAAAAGGAGGAGAGCCTGATGGTTCAGATCGGTTTCATTGGCTGCGGCAACATGGGAGGGGCCCTGGCTGCCGCCGTCTGCAAGGCGGTGGACCCCCGGCAGGTGCTGCTGGCCAACCGCACCCGGGCCAAAGCCCAGGCGCTGGCGGAACAGCTGGGAGCCCGGGTGAGCACCAACGAGGTGATCGCCGCCCGGTGCAAGTTTATTTTCCTGGGGGTAAAGCCCCATCTCATGGAGGGGATGCTGGCCCCCCTGGCCCCCATTCTGGCAGATCGGAAGGACCGGTTCGTGCTGGTGAGCATGGCTGCCGGGCTGCGGATGGACCAGATCGCCGCCCAGGCGGGCGGGGATTACCCTGTCATCCGGCTGGCCCCCAACACCCCCGTCAGCGTGGGGAAGGGCTGCACCCAGTACTGCGCCACCGGAGTCTCTGAGGAAGAGCTGGAGGAGTTCCTGGCCCTCATGGCCGGGACCGGGATGATGGACCCCCTGGAGGAGAGCCTGATGCCGGTGGCCGGGACCCTGGCCGGGTGCGGGCCCGCCTTCACCTACCTTTTCCTGGAGGGACTTACCGACGGAGCGGTGGCCTGCGGCCTGCCCCGGGACAAGGCCCGCCTTTACGCCGCCCAGATGCTGGCAGGGGCCGCCGCCCTGGCCCTGGAAAGCGGGAAGCACACCGCCCAGCGGACGGACGACGTGCGCAGCCCCGGGGGGAGCACCATTGAAGGGGTGGGGCTGCTGGAGCAGCGGGGGCTGCGGAGCGCCGCCATGGACGCCGTCCGCACCGCCAGCGCCAAGAGCGCTACCCTGGGCCAGAAGAAATG
>CALXEN010000050.1 GCA_944387325.1 uncultured Clostridia bacterium
GAGAGGGCGATGGGCTTCTCGCAGAATACGTCCTTGTGGTGCTTGGCGGCGCAGATCACGGGGTCCTTGTGGAGGTAGTTGGGAGTGGCCACAATGACGGCGTCCACATCCTCCCGGCCGCAGAGGGCATCCAGGTCGGTCTCCACCGCGCAGCCCAGCTCCTGGGCAATGGTCTCCGCGTTGTCCGGGTCCAGAATGGCGACCAGCTTCGCCCCGTCCATTTTTTGAATAATACGGCCCAGCTCCGCGCCAAAGTAGCCGGTGCCGACAATTGCATAGCCGATGGTCTTCATACTTTTTCTCCTTACTATACTTATTTTACCGCACCGGCAGCCAGACCGCCGGCAATTTTCTTTTGGATCAGCATAAAGAAGATGACCGAGGGGATCACCACCACGGCGGAGGCGGCCATCATCACGCACCAGTCCAGCACCTCCTGGCCCTCCAGGGACTTCAGTGCCACCGCCACGGTGGCCTTTTCGCTGCTGTTGATGAGGATCAGGGAGTAGAGGAACTCATTCCACGCGTTGATGAAGGTGTAGATGGCCACGGCCACGATGCCCGGGGCCACGATGGGCAGGACGACCTTGTAGAAGACCTGTACCTTGTTGGCCCCGTCGATCCGTGCCGCCTCCTCGATGTCGATGGGCACCGTCTGGAAGAAGCCCACCAGCAGCCAGATGGCGTAGGGCACGGAGAAGGACATGTACACGATGACCAGGCCGATCCGGCTGTTCATCATGCCGAATTTGCCCATGATGATGGAGTAGGGTACTGCCAGCAGGATGGGCGGAAACATGTAGGTGGTGACCAGCACCCGGGTCAGCTTCTTGCCGAAGCGGGGGAAGAAGCGGACCACGCCGTAGGCGCCCAGGGCGGAGATGGCAATGGCCACCAGAGTGGTGCTGCCTGCCACCAGGATGCTGTTGCCCACATTCCGGCCGAAGTTGAGCTGCTCAAAGACGATCCGGAAGTTTTCAAAGGTCACATGGCTGGGGAAGAAGATGGTGGGGTCTCCCGCCAGCTCGCTCTTGCTCTTCACGGAGGAGAGCAGGATCCACACCAGCGGAAACGCCGCAATGTCGGGCAGCAGGGAGAGGTAGACATAGCTCACGGTGGAGCCGAACCATCCCCGGCGCAGTAGTTTTTTTCTGCCCATCGTTATGCCTCCTTTTCCCATTTGTCCAGAATACGGAAGTAGAGTGCGCATACCAGCAGCAGGAAGATCAGCAGCAGCACGGTGACGGCGGAGGACCGGCCCAGCATTTTCAGGCCCCAGCCCACGTTGTAGGCATAGATGGGCACCGTCTGGGTCAGACCCGCGGGGCCGCCGCCGGTGATGAGGTAGATCATGTCGAAGCTGTTGAAGATCCAGATGGTGCGCAGCACGATCAGCAGTCCCATGACAATGCGGATGTGGGGCAGGGTAATATGGAGGAAGGACTGCAGGGAGGAGGCTCCGTCCACCTGGGCCGCTTCATACTGATCTCTCGGTACCGTCTGCAGGGCGGAGAGCACATTGACCATAATGAGGGGTGCGCCGAACCATACATTTATCATTACCAGCACGGGAAAAGCTAGATCAGCGCTGCTGAGAAACTGGGGGATTGTATCGCAGATACCCAGTTTCACCAGAATATTGGGAAGATAGCCGGATACCCCGTTGAGAATCCATTTCCAGGACAGGGCGATGACGATGGACGGGAACGCCCAGGGGATGATGAGGACAGTGCGGAAAAAGGACTTTCCCTTACCAATTCGCTCCAGAGCCAGCGCGGCAAAGAAGCCCACCAGGATCTGAAAAAACAGGGATGTGACCGTCCACTTGATGTTGGTCAGGAAGGAAGTCCAGAACTCCTTATCTGTTAAAACCGCAATATAGTTTTGGAGAAAAACAAACTCATAGCCAGCTTTGATCAAGTGCTTGGAGGTAAAACTGTAGTAGATACTTGTTATGACCGGGTAAAGCAACAGTAGCGCCAGCACGGTCAGCGCGGGTAAAATGAAGCAGAAGCTGGTGACCTGTGCCTTCAGGTGTCTGCTCTTCATACGCTATGCCCCCTTTCCCTGCGTACGGCGGAACTTTCGTTCCGCCGTACCGCAAAAATGTATGGATGTTGTTAGCCTACGGTGCTGAAGAGGTCGTTGAGCTGATCCTCAGCGGCCTTGGCGGCCTCCTCCACGTCCGTGCCGTTCATGACGATGTCCTGGAACATCTCCTCAATGACCCGCTGAGAGGTCAGAAGGCCGGCCTCGGCCCGGGGACCGTATTCCATGCCGATGGAAGTGCTGCCCTCCAGCATCTGGTTGAGGACCTCGTCGGCGTGTTTGAAATCCTGGACCGTCTGGTTGGACTGGTAGATCTCGCTGTCGGTGACACCCTTGATACCGGACATCATGCCCACAGGCACGGACAGCAGGAAGTCCACATAGCGGTCCTCCTCATACATGAACTTGATGAACTCCTTACAGACCTCGGGGTGTTCGGAGTTTTTCCAGACCACCAGGGGGGTGGTGTTGGTCTCACAGCCCACGGCGGGATCGCCCTCGTTGACCCGGGGGATGGGGGCGCAGTCGATGTACTCCATGAGGTCGGGGCGGTTGGTCTCCACGCCGCTGATGTGGAAACCGGTGTTGAAGTCGAAGGCCAGCTTGCCCTGGTAGTACAAGGTGGCCTCGTCCAGGGTGTTGTAGTTGATGGCGTCGGCGGGGGAGCAGTCCTCAAAGACCTTCACCCAGTACTTGATGCCCTCGATGGCGGTGGGGCTGG
>CALXEN010000051.1 GCA_944387325.1 uncultured Clostridia bacterium
CTGTTTGGCGCAGCCGCCATTTCCGTCCATAATAAGGCCTATGCGCAGCGCGTGGGCAGAGTCCTGGGGCTGGTCCATAACCTGCTGCTTGCAAAAATTCCTGTGCCGCAGCAGCGGCACAGGATACTGGCAGAAGACGGCAGGGCCTTACAGCTCCATGATCTCCTTGGTCTTTTTCTCGCAGACAGAGTCCACTTCCTTAATGAACTTGTCGGTGAGTTTCTGGGTCTCGGTCTCCAGGTTCTTCTGGTCGTCCTCGGTCAACTCCCCGGCCTTCTTCAGGGACTTATACTTATCCATAGCGTCCCGGCGGACATTCCGGATGGCAACCTTGGCTTCCTCCCCCATCTTCTGGACATCCTTGGCCAGCTGCTTACGCCGCTCCTCGGTGGGAGCCGGGAAAACCGGCCGGATCACCCGGCCGTCGTCGGTGGGGTTGATGCCGATGTCGCTGGTCTGGATGGCCTTGGTGATGGGACGGACCAGGCTGGTATCCCAGGGAGTGATGGTGAGGATCCGGGCCTCGGCCACCGCCACGGCGGCCACGGACGTCACAGGGGTTGGCACACCGTAGTAATCCACGCTTACCTTATCCAGAACAGCGGGGTTAGCCCGGCCTGCACGGATGGCGGAAAGCTCCCGCTGGAGGTGGTTGATGGCTCCCTGCATTTTATCCTCAAAGGGTTTGGTCTGTGCGCTCATAGTCGTGCTCTCCTTTTTCATTCTATTTGCTGGGTTATGCTTCCATGACCAGGGTCCCGATGGACTGGTCCTGCAGTGCCTTGGCAATGTTGGCGGGCTGGTGCAGGTCAAAGACCAGAATGGGCAGCCCGTTCTCCCGGCAGAGAGTGGCGGCAGTGCCGTCCATTACTCCCAGCCGGTCCTCCAGCACACGGCTGAAGGTAAGGGTATCATACTTGACGGCGTCGGGGTATTTCTTGGGATCCTTGTCATACACCCCGTCCACCATGGTGGCCTTGAACATGACCTGCGCCTTGATCTCCAAAGCCCGCAGAACGCTGGCCGTGTCGGTGCTGAAATAGGGGCAGCCGGTGCCGCCGCCGAAGATGACCACATGACCGGCTTCCAGCTCGCAGATGGCCCCCTCCGCTGTAAAGGTCTCTCCCACCTGGGGCATGGCTACACTGGTCATCACCTTGGCAGGGACCCCCTGCTGGGCCAGGCAGTCGGCCAGGGCCAGGCTGTTCATGACGGTAGCCAGCATCCCGATCTTATCGGCGCAGGTGCGGTCCATTTCCCCGCTAGTGCGGCCCCGCCAGAAGTTGCCGCCCCCCACTACAATGCCGATCTGGGCCCCCTGCTCCCAGGCAGACTTGATCCCGGCACAGATGCCGCTCATGGTCTCCTGGTCAAAGCCGGTTCCCTTTTCCCCGGCCAGGGCTTCGCCGCTGACCTTCAATAAGATTCTGGTATAGTTTGCTGCCATCCGTAGCACCACCTCACTTCATTTGTAGATTATTGTACAATAAACGGGCCAAAAAGTAAACAAGAAAAACCTCTCTCCGCCTCCGTGCCGAATGACCCCCGGCTGAGCCGGGGGTTGTCTTTTTGCTGAAGCATTTAAAACAGGGCGGTCCTGCGGCATTGCGCCGCAGGACCGCCCTGCTCTGTTTCATGGGGAAAACAAATTATTCCTGACCCTGTTCGTAGGGGAAGGACTGGAATGCCAGGGTGAGTTTCTGTCTGGCCCAGGCGCTTTGCCGCCGGTCCGCTGCCGCCCCGGAACGGCAGAGCTCCACCTCTGCGACCCCCACCTGGAGAGGAGGAGGGAGCAGCCGGATCCAGCTGGCGTCTTCCCTGCGCTGGATCTCCAACCGCCAGTCCATAGCCTGACAGTAGAGCCGCACAAAGAGAAGGCCGTAAATCCCCACGGCATTTTTCTCGTCTGCCTCCTGCTCCGGGCAGCTGCTGTGGAGGATTTCCTCCACGGCGGTGGGGAGATAAGCCCCCTCCACCGACAGTTCCACCGCCCGGTCGGCGGTGACCTTCAGCCGCACCTCCCCCTGGCCGCCATAGTAACACAGGTTGGCCAGAATATTGGCGCAGGCACTGTAAAGATATCCGCAGTTCACCGCAGCATAGAGGGGTGCCTCCTGGGTATACCGGACCGCTCCCCGCCAGTGGATATCCTCCATTTGCTGCTGGGTCACGGCAGCGAACATTTCCATCTGCCGGGAAACATCCGCCACCTGAGTCTGAGGCAACCGGTCCTCCCAGCCCGCCAGATCAATGAGATCCCCGCAGAGCCAGTTCATCTGCTGGACAATAAAATTCAGATTCTCCAGCCGCTCCTGGCTGTTTTCCCGGGTCAGCACCCCGTCCCGGAGAAGCTGCCGCCGCAGGACCTCCAATCCGGTGGTGAGATTACACACCAGCTGGCCCAGCTCGGCCCGGACCCCCGACAAAAGCTGGGGCCGGTATTCCTCAAACGGGAAGGAGGTCTTTTCCTCTTCCAGCAATTTCATCAATGTCCACTTCCTCCTCTTTCGGCCGAGGCCATCCGCCGGGACAAATTTCCAGCCGCACCAGCTTGGCCACGGCGGCGATAAATTTCATGTTGCTGATATGCCGGGTCTCGGGAGGCAGGTTGGCCGCAGCCAGCACCCGCCGCACGGCGGCGCTGTCATAATCCAAATTGGTTTCCAACAACCGGCGGATGGCGCTGTCCACCGCCTTTTCTCCTACATGGAACTGCCGGGCGATATCCGGGTAAAGCTCCTTCCCGCTGCAGGCACAGTCGGCCTTCACCTGCTGCTCAACGGCAGCCTCCAGATACCAGTATCCGTTCTCGTCCGCCGGAAGAGAAAGTTGATGAAGGTTCCACCAGACCCGCTCTCGCAACCGGCTTTGAAGATAAATCTGGGGCTGCACCAGAATGGCCAGTACCGTATCCAACAGATCTTGGGCCCGGGGCGGTTTTTGGATGACCTGGTCTGCCCCCGCCAAAAGCACCGACTCCGCCAGGGTCCTATTGATGGAAGTAGTGGTAAAGACCAGCACCGGACGGTTGGGGATATTCCTCCGGTTGAGACGATCCAGAAAAACGTTGGGGGTGGAGTCCTGTAAAAACAGGTCCATGATGACCCCATGATACAAAATTCCGGCACTGAGGGCGTCCAGCAATTCCATGCTGTTGCGGTAAGTATCGCATTGCTGGATCCCGGTGTGGAGAGCTGCATAGTCCCGGATATTGGACAGATATCTCCAGTCCCCATCCACTACCGCCAGCCGCACCGGGAATGTATCTTTTACCTCTTGTTCCATAGCACAGCCTCCTTATGTTCCTCTGGGAGCAAGAGAGGCTGTTAGATCCTCCACCACATCCTGCCAGTTTTCCATGGGCACGGCATTTTCGTATAGATAGCGAAGGAGCAGTCCGGCTTCCTCCGGCCTCCAGTCCATCAGTGCAATCCTTTCCGTCTCCTTCTGAGTATCCTGAGTCTGGGTGAGACTTATGGTCAGCCTCCTGTCATCCTCCTGTCGGAGGGCATAGCAGAGAGTATGCGCCTGCTGGAACCGGCCCAGATGGGAAAATTCCCGTGTCAATGAATAACCATCCCTTTCCATGGTTTCCACCCTTTCATTGATTTTCTCCATATAATAACTATAATCGCACTGCTATCCCCTGGCAAGAAAAAAATTTCTGCATTTTTCGTCAAAACGTTTTCCTTGTTGGACCCTTGACTATTTTTCCCATAAAGTGTATACTGTTCACAGCTTTTGAGGGCTCGTAGCTCAGCTGGGAGAGCGCAGCGTTCGCATCGCTGAGGTCGAGGGTTCGATCCCCTTCGAGTCCACCACATTATCAACTCCGGACTTTCTGCCTGTGGGCAAAGGGTCCGGAGTTTTCTTTTTCCATATCAACGGCTTATGGTGCGGTAGGTGGCTCTTCCCAGGGGTCCTCGTTAAAATAGGGCTGGCCGTTCCGGACCTCCATTTGGATCTTAAGGCCCAGGTCCGGGTTGTACCCTTCCCAACTGTAATCCTCCACTGCGTCCGATGACTCCAGTAATTTCTTCAGGGCCTGGGCGGCCTGGAGGCTTTCCTGGTCATACCGGCCCCCAATGGCGGGGCCGCCGCTTCCCTGGTACACATGGAGATATACCTTCCGGGAGGGCTCCGGCTGGAAATAAAGGAGATAGGTGTAGGCCATCTCCAGAATATCGGACTGATCATTGGGCTCTCCGAAGAGGGCCCGCATCCTGCCGTAGGCAAGAGCGGGGTCCAGATCCAGCCAGACCAGATTCCCGCCCTCCGGGTACAGTCCTTCCTCCGTTTCCTTGGTGAAATCGGCCAGGGTCATATCCGCCGCTGCCGCCTCCCGGGGCCAGCCAATCCTGGCGAAGGTCATCCCCAGAGGGCTTTCCCGCTGGGAGAGGATCAGGTCCCCGCCGGACATGGCAGTTTCGAACTGGCCTTGAGTCACGTAGAGCTCCGTCCGGCTTCCGTCCTCCAGAAGTACCGTCAGGGTATAGGTATCATATTGTTCCTCCGGGTCGGGGAGGCTGCCTTCCAGGACTACCAGGGGAAGATCGTGGGCCGGTCGGGCCAGAAGAAGATTTACCCCGTACACATCCATCCAGCAGAACACAAAGAGGAAAAAGCCCATCATCCAGGCGGAGTACCGGCGAAGGCGCTTGGGGGTAACCAGGACGAAGAGGAAGATCAGGATCCCTGCGGCCAGGAAGGTCTGGATCAGCCGTTGCTCCCAGGTCCCGGCCACCTGGAATCCCTGCCGTTCCCACAGGAAATTATACTGTCCCATATAGATCAGCGCCCACAGGATCAGGAGCCGGAAGGGCACCTTGATGTGCAGGGACTTCCACTGATCGGTGGCCGTCTTGGGGGCATCTCCAATGAGGAGCACCGGGGAGAAGAGAAAGCAAAGAATAAAAAAGGGCAGGGGCGCCAGGGTCAGAAGCAGGATCATCCCGTCGTAGGAGATCAGGCCATTGAGGTGCAGCAGACCCGGCAGAAATCCTCCGAATCCCATGAGGATAAGGGAAGCCCAGATCCCCTTCCGGATGGCTTTCATGTGATCATGCCAGGGAGTACGGTACTCCTCCCGCCAGGCAATGGTGCCGGGCTGGATCTCTCCCCTCTTTTCTGCCACCTTTTTCATGGCGGGAGTCATGCCGGGCAGCCGGTCCTGGAGGGCCAGCCAATCTACCAGCCGTCCGGAGCCGGGCATATTGGTCTCCACCGCAGCCAGTTTCTTTCCTTCCCGGTCCAGCAAGTGGATGGAGCGGTTCACCGTCATGAGGGTGGAAGCGACCTGGTCCCAGTCAAAGAAACGGGGACGGCCCCAGCAGTTCACATAAACCGCCCTGGTACGGGAGCCTTCTTTCCAGAGAAAAAAGGACCGGTTCCGGCGGCAGAGGAGAAGCCAGACACCGGAACAGAGGGTCAGCATCCCCACAAGTCCCAGAAGTGCCGTAAGTGTCAGGTCCAGGGGCGGGGCCACAGTCACCGCCACGGCCATAAAAAAGGCGCCCAATCCCAGGATCCAGAGGAAGATCCCCAGCCCCACCACCAGCCGGTTTTCCCGCACCATCACCAGGGGGCGGGTGCAGTCCGGCAGTTTTGGAGGACGGCAGAGAATCAGCGGCAGGCAGCCGCCCAGGCAAAGGGCCAGCAGCAGAATCCCCAGGGCAAGGCCGACACCGTTTCCCGGTTTCTGCCAGACCGCCAGCGCCACCCCCATAAGAGCCGCAAATCCCAGGCCCAACCCGCCGCAGACCCGGGCGGGCCAGGGGCTGGCCGGCAGAGGCGGTTCCGGGTCCGGGCCCAGTTCTCCGGGAGGGTCCTCCTTCTCCAGCCGCTCTACCGGAGGGATCGCCTCCAGAGGACCGCCGCAGTGGGGGCAGGTCGCCGCATACTTCATCCGGGAAAACAGCTTTCCCCCAGTCCGTGGCAGGGGCTGCCCGCAATGGGGGCAGATCCAGTATTTCCGGACGGCGCTCTGCCAAAGGAGGAGCTCCGGGATCAGCCAAATGAAGGGAAAGGCCAGCAGTACAGCCAGCCAAAAAATCTGTTTCGTGCTGGCCATCCTCCAGAGGGAAATGAGGAAAAGGATGGTCATGCCCAGGAAAAGCCGGTTGTTCCGCCGGCCTGCTTCCCGGCGCACCTTCTGGAAGGTGTGGTTACTGTCCCGGCCCATCCGCTCCAGGAGGGAGGCAAAGTCCTCTACCTGCTCCTCCACGTCCTCCGGCTCCTCCCATTCCTGGCTCCAGTCAAAGGCATCGTACACTCTGCCCTGGATCAGCATCTCCATTCCCTCTTCCCGGATCCGAACCTGCCCCCGGGAGAAGGTAATGGTCAGCTGGCCGTTTTCCAGGGTCACGTTGCGTCCCTCATCTCCATTCTGGAAGTGGCGGTATAGTTGCTCCAGGTCGATCATAGTGCCCCTTCTTTCCTTTTCTTTTTCCCTTTTTGCTTTGATTCTATCACAAGGCTTGGGAGATTGGAACTGCCCCCACGGAAATTGTCTTTTCGCCGGTTCGTTCCTCTTTCCCGTTTGCCCCGCCCAAACGGTGTACAAATGCCGGGGAATATGATACAATGGCCCCAACATCACCTGACCAAAAAGGAGGGTCTCCTTATGAAAAGTGTCAAACCGGGCCGTGGCCCTTCCATGATGGGGGGCGTTGCCGGGATCTTCATGGTCCTTTTCGGCATTATTTGGACCGTGCTGGCCTCCCAAATGGGCGCAGGCGGGCTGTTTGCCCTGTTCGGGGTGATCTGGACCTGCTTTGCAGCAGCCACCACCATTTACAATTTCAAGAACGCCACCGGGAAGAACCGGTATTCCTCCTTTGACATCACTGACGAGGACGAGGAGCCGGACCCTTTCAACGAGAGATTCCGGGACGGGCAGGAGCCCCGTGAGAATCTCAAGGCCGCTCCTGGTCCCAGCCGGTTCTGCCCTTATTGCGGTGCGCCCGCCGGGGAAGAATTTGAGTTCTGCAACCGGTGCGGGAAAAAGCTCCCCTGACCAGCCTTAACCATACACCGCCATTTTTTAGCCCGGGATTTTTCTCCCAGGCCTTTTTATTTCTTCATTTATTTGGAAGGCAGGCCTCGTATATAATGGACTTGATGAAAGGAGGCGACCGCCGTGGAACGGACCATACTTATTGCCGAGGACGAGGCGGATATCCGGAACATCCTCCGGCTGTATCTGGAGAGCGAGGGATACCGGGTGGTGGAGGCTGCCGACGGAGAGCAGGCCCTGGAAGCCGTCCGGGAGCAGGCCCCCGACCTGGCCATCCTGGACGTGATGATGCCCAAGCTGGACGGCCTGGCGGTCACCCGGGCCCTTCGCCAACGAAGCGATATTCCCATCCGCATCCTCTCCGCCAAAAGTCAGGATAATGACAAGATCCTGGGACTGAACCTGGGGGCGGATGATTACATTGCCAAGCCCTTCAACGCTCTGGAGGTGGTGGCCCGGGTGAAAGCCCAGCTGCGCCGGAGCGACCGGTCCATTTCTGCCGCCATTTCCCTGGGCGGGCTGACCCTGAACACCGAGACCTGCTCCCTGCTGAAAGAGGATCAGCCCATTTCCTTGACTCCCACCGAGTACCGGCTGCTCTCCCTCTTCATGCGGTCCCCCGGCCGGGTCTTTACCAAGGTACAGCTGAGCCAGGCCCTGAACGGCGAATATTACGAGACCGACGACAACACCATTATGGTCCACATCTCCAAGCTGCGGGATAAAATCGAGGACAATCCCCGTAAGCCTGCCAGACTGGTGACCGTGAGAGGACTGGGATACCGCTTTGAAAAAAAATAAGAAATCCAGGAGCATTTGGGCCCTGCTGGCCCGGTACTATCTCCTCTTTACAGGACTTTTAGCGCTTCTGTTCCTGGGGCTGTTTCTGGTTTGGGACCAGTATCTGGGACTTCTCCTCTCTGCGCCCGATCCACAGGGCCTGACCGGATCTCCCGCCTTTCTCCGGGGCGAATACGGTTCCGTCGATACCCTGCGGTACCTGGGGGCCAAGGGCGGTTTTGCCGTGTACGACGGCAGCGGCACCTGGCTCTATACCTCCACCGATGCCCTTCCCCTTCTGGATGAAGGGGAGCTTGCCTGCGTTCCCCTCTACGCCAGCGGGGAGTATGTGCGGCTGACCGGATTCACCTCCCCCCAGGGAGAACAGCGTTGGCTTTTGACCCGGGAGAGTTATGATGAGGACCAGCATCCCCGCACCCAGGTGGCGGTGCTGGACGATTCCTTCCGACTGCTGGAGGGAGCTGTCACCCCGGTGAAAGAGCAATACACTTCCCGGGAACTGGACTACCTCACCAACCAATGGTCGGAGGAATACGAGCTTGGCCGGATGGAGACCGTCGGAGGCCAGGGGCAGCCCCTCACCCTCATCTTCCTCCTTCCTAAATATTTCGATTACCAGGCCGCCGCCCAGAAAGCCGGGCGAGTCTGGCTGCTGGCCATTCCCCTCTATTTTGGAGTAGCCTTGGCCTTTATCCTGCTCCTGAACCGGCATTTCCGTCAACCCCTGGCCCGGCTGGACCAAGCCATCCGGAAGCTGGGCGCCGGGGAAGCCGTCTCCGCCGCCAGCTGCGGCGGCCCCGCCGAGATAGAGGCCCTGGGCCGCAGCTTCGATGCCATGGCGGCCCGGTTGGCCCAGAGCCAGGCCGAGACCCGCCGGCTGGAGGAACAGCGGATCCAGATGCTCACCGACATTTCCCACGATCTCAAGACCCCCATCACCGTCATTGCCGGATATGCGGACGCCATCCGGGACGGGAAGATTTCCCCGGAGGAGCTCTCCCGCTACCTGGAGACCATCTCCCGGAAAGCAAAGGGGCTGAGCGGCCTGATCCAGCAGTTCTACCAGTACAGCCAGACCCAGCACCCGGATTTCCGGTTGGAAAGGGTCCGGGTGGACCTTTGCGAATATCTTCGGGAATATCTGGCGGACAAATACGGGGAACTGGACCTGGCGGGATTTGCTCTGGAGGTGGAGATACCGGAAAGCCGTCCCTATCCGGTCAGGCTGGATCCCTTCCAGCTGGGGCGGGCCCTGGACAACCTTATCTCCAACGCCCTGCGCCACAACCCGCCCGGCACCCTCCTTCGGGTGACCCTCTCCCCGGGGGAGGAGGGGGCCCGGCTCCTCCTTGAGGATAACGGCAGGGGGATCCCGCCCCAGCTGCGGCAGGATCTTTTTACTCCCTTTGCTGTGGGGGACCAGTCCCGGTCCTCGGGCGGCAGCGGCCTGGGGTTGGCCATCACCCTGAAAATTCTTCAGGCCCACGGCTGGGCCATCCGTCTGCTTCCCCGGGAGGAGGGGCAAGGTACCGCCTTCGAAATTCAAATTCCTCCCAGCCTCTAAAATAGTCACAAGACAGTCATCCTGTTTGGGATGGCTGTCTTTTTTATTACCTTTCATTTTCTTAAGGTTGCCTGAATACTGGATTAAGACTGCTGTCTTATCCTCTCCTTGGAAAGGAGGGAGGCTGTATGCCCCAATATCCCAGCCAGAAGCCACTGATCCAGGTGAAGAACATCCGGAAGGAATATCCCCTGGAGGACGAGACAGTGGTGGCCCTGAAACGGATCAATCTCAATATCTATCCCGGGGAGATCTGTTGTATCTTCGGCACCTCCGGGTCCGGAAAAAGCACCCTGCTCAACCAGCTGGCCGGAATGGAAAAGCCCACCCGGGGCTGCGTTTACATCGGCGGAGTACCCATCTCCCGACTGAAGGAGGAGGAGCTGGCCGCCTTCCGGCAGAAGCACATCGGGTTCGTGTTCCAGGCCTACAACCTTCTCCCCAACCTGACCGCTACCGAGAACGTGGCCCTGCCTCTTATGTTCCGGGGAGTGCCCCAGGAACAGCGGGAGGCCCTGGCCCGGAAGATGCTCTGCCGGGTAGGGCTCTCCCACCGGCTGGACCACTTTCCCTCCCAGATGTCGGGCGGCCAGCAGCAGCGGGCAGGGATCGCCCGGGCCTTCGTCACCCGGCCCCAGGTGGTATTTGCCGACGAGCCCACGGGAAACCTGGACTCCGCCACCACCGTGGAGGTAATGGAGATGATCTGCGGCTTTGCCCGGAAATACCATCAGACTATTATTCTGGTGACCCACGACCCGGAAATGGCCGCCTATGCGGACCGGGTAGTGAAGCTCATCGACGGCGTTATCATCAGCGACACTGTCACCCCCAGAGGGCTGCAGCGTTCCCAAGAGAGATTGTGAGGTAATCTATCATGCGTATCTGGAAAATTTTTTCTGTCTGCCTTCTGGCAGTACTCCTCTCCTCCACCCTGCCGGTCTTTGCCATGGAAACCCCGGAGGACCTCTCCCCCTCCCCGGTTCTGGAGAGTTCTCTCCCGGACCAGCTGGATGGACCTGTCCAGCCGGAGGCCCAGCTCTCCACCGTCCCGGAGGAAAGCCCCTCCGCCCCGCCGGTGCAGGAGGCACCCCAGCCCCTGGTGCTGCTCCAGGGCAGCCAGCAGCCTTCCTCCATTGCCGCCGGGCAGACCGCCCTGGTGACCATCACGGTCGAAAACCTGAACGGGCCCGAGATGATCTCCCCGATCCTGACCCTTTCTCCTTCCGATTCTGTAATGATCCAGGGAGGCAGCTCCTCCTTCCCCCTGGAGAACATTTCCCAGGGGCAGAGCAGATCAGTGACCGTCACCCTCAAGGGGGCCGGGACCATCTCCTCCCCGGCCCAGAGCCTGGGCGCCGAGGTCCGGTTCAACTACGACAACAATATCACCCAGGTACAGGCCACCGTCAGTGACCGGATCCCCCTCTCGGCCCAGGTCACCGCAGCCCCCAGGAACACACCGCCCTCCCTGATGATCACCCGTACCGATCTTCAGCCCATCACTGCCAATCAGGATTTTTCGGTGGTGGTGTCGGTGAAAAATGTGGGGGACGTGACGGTGGAGGATACGGTGGCCTCTCTGACCACACCCGAGGGGCTGATCCTGAAAAACACCAACTCCTCCTTTGTGATGGGGACCATCGCCCCGGGGAAGACCTCCATCCTGACCCTGAATCTGAAAGCAGCCAGCCAGCTGACCAATTCCATGGAAAGCCTGGGACTGGACCTGAAATATTCCTATCCCACCAGTGAGGGCAAGGTCCAGGGCAGCCTGTCCGACAAGATCAATATCCCCTGCTCCGTCTCCTCCCAGGGCGCTGCTGCCGCAGCTCCCAACATCATTGTGGGCAGCTTTGATTACGGGAAGGAGCCGGTCTCCTCCGGCAGCCGGTTCCCCCTGACCTTCACCCTCCGGAACACCGGGAATCTTCCGGTGGAAAATCTGGTAGTGACCCTGGACGGCGGCGAAAATTTCACCATGGACGGCGGAAGCAATACCCTCTATTACCAGCGGCTGGCCGCCTCCGGGAAGCAGTCTGAAACAGTACGGCTCCAGGCCCTAGCCACCGCCAAGACCGGCGCACAGACCCTGAGCCTGAGCTGCAAGTACGATTATCTGGAGGGGGGCAAGCGCACCCCTGCCACTGCTGAGATCAGGCTGTCAGTGCCGGTGGTCCAGCCCGACCGCTTCCAGGTAAACGCCCCTGCCCTGCCCCAGGAGATTTTTGCCGGAGAGGAACTGACCCTCTCCCTGAACTATGTGAACAAGGGGAAATCCGAGATCAGCAATGTGGAGGCCATTCTGGAGGGGAATGTGGACTCTCCTTCCAAGACCCAGTATCTGGGGAACTTTGAGTCCGGCAAAAGCGGCGCCATCGGCTTCGTCTTCACTCCCAACACCCCGGGCCAAACCAATGTGGTGCTGAAGATCAATTACGAGGATTCCAACCAGGAGATCCGTTCCCTGGCCTTCCCCCTGAAATTAAATGTTCAAGCGGCCCAGGAGTTGGATTTTGAGATCATGGATACCCCCGCTCCTTCCCGTCCCCCCTATCTTCTGGTTGTTTGTCTGGCCGGAGGAATCCTGGCCGCCCTGGCAGGCGGTATCTTCTTCCTGAAGAAGCGGAAGGCGCTGGCACTGGAAAATCAGGAGAATTCCCAGGAGGACAACTGGGATGAGTGGGAGTACGAGGAGCCCTTTGACCAGAAGATCGACCAGGAAAGAGGTCCGGAAGAATGAAGCGTAAAGATATTCTGAAAATGTGTTTTCAGAACCTGCGACGGCGAAAATCCAGGACCCTTCTCACCATGCTGGGGGTCCTCATCGGATGCTGCTCCATCGTCATAATGGTCTCCATCGGGATTGGGATGTCCCGGGCTCAGGAGCGGATGCTGTCGGAATTGGGGGACCTGACCATCATCACCGTCACCCCCCGGCAGGGAAAGGCCGGGAAGGAAAAGCTCAACGACAAGATGTTGGGCACGTTCCGTGAACTGCCCCATGTGACTGCAGTGACCCCTAAGGTCAGCCTGGAGGACTACGAATGTACCGTCCGCCTCTACGCCGGGACCAACGACCGGTATATGGCTTCCTGGGCTACGGTGGCAGGGATCGATACCAGTGCCCTGGAAGGAATGGGGTACAAACTGCTGTCCGGAGAAAACATCCGGAGGTCCGGAGAATTTCTGGCGGGGCAGTACCTGGCCTACAGCTTTGCAGATTCTCTCCGTCCCGAAGAGAACAACATGGTCAACCGATGGAGCTTTGAGGAGACCCCCGACGGAAAGCCGGCGCCGCCCCCGGATCCGTACTTTGACGCAGGGACCACTCCGATGACCCTGGAACTGGAATGGAACGGAAAAAAAGTCCGCCGCACCCTGGAACCCGCCGGGACGCTGAAAGAGGATTATGTGAAAGGGAGCGAGACCTCCGAAGGTCTGGTCATGAGCATGAAGGAACTGACAGAGATTCTTCAGGAAGCCCGGGGAGCCGGGAAGGGAGACCTCTCCTACAGGACCGTTCTGGTGAAAGTGGATGATCTGACCCAGGTCTCCCCTGTGGAGAAAAAGATCCGGGAGCTGGGATTCTCCACCTCCTCCATGGAGAGCATCCGGGCCCCCATGGAGAAAGAGGCCCGGCAGAAGCAGCTGATGCTGGGCGGACTGGGGGCCATCTCCCTCTTCGTGGCGGCCCTGGGGATCACCAACACCATGATCATGTCCATCTCGGAAAGGACCCGGGAGATTGGGGTGATGAAGTCCCTTGGCTGCTATCTCCGGGATATCCGGATGCTCTTTTTGGCGGAAGCGGGGGCCATCGGCCTACTGGGAGGGCTGGTGGGCTGTGTAGTCAGCCTCATCATCGCCCTCATCATCAACCTGGTCTCCATGGGCAGTCCCCCTACCCCGGCTGCCCTGCTGGGGGCCCTGGTGGGGGGTGAGGGGATCAATCAGATCTGTGTGATCCCCCTCTGGCTGCTGGGGGCAGCCATCCTCTTCTCGGTGGCCATCGGCCTGGGTTCCGGATACTACCCTGCCAACCGGGCGGTACAGGTGCCCGCTCTGGAAGCCATCAAGTCCAGCTGAAGCCGGACTTGTTTATATAAAGAAGGACAGCGGAGAGAGGTACCCTCTTCGCTGTCCTTCTTTATGGTTATTTGTTTTCCCGGATGACCCGGCAGGGGTTCCCCGCCGCAATGGTGCCGCCAGGGATGTCATGGGTGACTACGCTGCCGGCCCCGATGACCACGTCGTCCCCGATGGTGACCCCCGGCAGAATAATGGCCCCGCCTCCGATCCAGACATTGTCCCCAATGGTCACCGGGGCGGTCCGGGTCTTGCAGAAGGCAAAGGACCCGTCCGGCTGGAGAGGTCCGAACCGGTCCGCCGCCCGGGTGGGATGAAAGGCGGTGTAGATCTGGACCCCCGGGGCGATGAGGGCATTCTTCCCGATCCGAATCTCGTTATCATCCAGGAAGATACAGTTCATATTTACTTCGCAGTTGTTCCCGAAGTAGATGTTGTTCCCGTAGTCCACATAGAAGGGCGGGGTGATCCAGAGCCGTTCCCCTGCCCCGCCCAGCAGCTGGCGGAGAACCCGGTCCTTGGCCTGGGTGTCGGCGGAGGGGAGGCTGTTATACTTCCGCACCAGGTCCTTGGCTTTGTGCCACTGTGCCAGCAGTTCCGGGTCTCCGCAGTCGTAAAGCTGGCCCCCCAGCATCTTTTCCCGTTCCGTCATAGGTTTATCCCCCTTTTGTTTTCTATCCTCATTATACAGCAGCGGCGGGCAGAGGAAAACCCCTGAAAGGCAGTTCTTTCAGGGGTTGATTTTTGGGGTCAAAACCCAGGCGGCCGCCACCTGAAGGGTCAGGATCAGGGGGACTCCCAGGATGAATTTTTTCTTGGACACCTTATGGTGGAACAGGATCATCCCCGCCAGCATTCCCACGCTGCCGCCCAGGGCGGCCAGAAGGAGCAGGGTCCGCTCGGGGACCCGCCACCGGTGACGGATGGCGCAGAATTTATCCCAGCCGCAGACGGCCATGGCAACCCCGTTGACGGTGGCCAGATAGGTAAGAAAAACAGTCATTTATGGTACTTGATCCCTTTCGTAATGGTGAAGGCCCGGTAAATCTGTTCTGTCAACATCAGGCGGGCCAGCTGATGAGGGAAGGTCATGGCACTCATGCTCAGCTTGAGGGCTGCCGCCTGTTTGACCTGGGGTGCAAGGCCATGGGAGGAGCCGATGACAAAGGTCACATCCCCTGCCCCGGAGAGAGCTTTCTCCTCCAGAAAGGCGGCCAGCTGGGGACTGGACAGTTCCTTTCCCTCCACGCAGAGGGCCACCAGGGCAGAGCCCTTCCGCAGATGGGCCAGGATATTCCTTCCTTCCTCTTCCAGTGCCTTCTGGATCACCGCCGGGCTGCTGTTCTTTTCGTGGATGGTCTCCTCCGGCAGCTCGATGATCCTGAAATTGCAGAAAGCGCCCAGCCGTTTCTGATAATCCGCCACCCCGGCGGCGTAGTAGCCTGCGTTCAATTTTCCCAGGCAAATCAAATCAATGTTCTGCATACTAAAACTCCAAAGCCGGGCTGATCTCGTTTCTCTTCTGGACCTGGATCACCGCCTCCTCCGGCAAGGTGAAGCCGGCGTTCTCCAGGGTACGGCGGATCTCATCCAGAGCCAGCTGGGGGGTGTTGTTCTGCTGGCTCAGGTGGCAGAGGGCGATCTTGCTGCACCCACCCTGGACCAGCTCCAGCACCTTGGCGGCACACTCCCGGTTGTCCAGGTGGCCTCGCTGGCTCCGGATCCGGACCTTCAAATGATAGGGGTAGGACCCGTTCATCAGGCTGGTCAGGTCATAGTTGCTTTCCAGGGCCACCAGGCTGCACCCTTCCAGGTGCTCGTGAACCACCGGACTGATGAATCCCAGGTCGGTAGCGATGGCCATGGACCGGCCTTCCGGGGTGCGGATGCGGTATCCGCAGCAGGGCACATCGTGGCTGGTGGGAAACGCCTTGACCACAAAATCCCCAATCTCCTCGGTGCGGCCCTCGATGGCGATGGCCTCGGCGGCGGGGCTTAAGATACCGTTCCACTCCAGCGCGTCCAGGGTGGCTGCGGAGGCATAGACCGGGACGTGATGCTTCTGGAGAAAGACCTGAAGTCCTTTCACGTGATCGCTGTGTTCATGGGTGATGAGAATCCCCTGGCAGTCGGAAATATTCAGACCCAGCTGCTTCAGGGCAGTGACGGTGGTACGGCAGCTCTTTCCCATATCCACCATTAAATATTTTCCTTGCCAGCAGACCAGGCTGCAGTTGCCTGAGGAGCCGGAATACAAACTGATAAATTCTGCCATTCCCTGTTCTTCTTTGCTATGTTATTTTCCCCGTCCGGGGGAACACAAAACAGGCAGCAGACCGCTGCCTGCTGCCTGTGCTGGTTCAGTTTGCCCGGACCAGGTCTCCCACCGGCTTTTCCGCCCGGTGGATATCCGCTCCCAGTTCCTGGAGCTTTTCCACAATGTCCTCGTAGCCACGCTCAATGTGGCCGGTCTCATCGATCTCGCTGACCCCGCTGGCCGAGAGGGCAGCCACCACCAGGGCGGCTCCTGCCCGCAGGTCGGAGGCCCGGAGAGGAGCGGCGTGAAGGCCCCTGACCCCTTCCACTACGGCCACCTGGCCGTCTACCTGAATGTTGGCGCCCATCTTCCGAAGCTCGTCCACATACCGGAACCGGTTTTCCCAGATCCCTTCGTTGATGATGGAGGTGCCGTTGGCGGTGCTGAGAAGGACCGTCATAAGGGGCTGCATATCGGTGGGAAATCCGGGATGAGGCATGGTCTTGATCTTGAGGGGCCGCAGCTCCCCGGTGGCGCAGACCCGAACGGAATCGTCAAACTCTTCCACCTGGACCCCGGCAGCCTGCAATTTTGCGCTGATAGGCTCCAGATGTTTGGGAATGACGTTCTTTACCAAAACATCTCCTCGGGTGGCAGCGGCGGCCACCATGTAGCTGCCCGCCTCGATCTGGTCGGGGATAATGCTGTAATCGCAACCGTGGAGGTAACTGACCCCCCGGATCTTGATGACATCGGTGCCGGCGCCCCGGATCTCGGCTCCCATCATGTTGAGGCAGTTGGCCAGATCCACCACGTGGGGCTCCTTGGCTACGTTCTCCAGGATGGTAAGCCCGGGCACGGCGCAGGCGGCCAGCATAGCGTTCATGGTAGCTCCCACCGACACCACATCAAAGAAGATGTGGGCACTGTGAAGGTTCTGCCCGGCCACCTTAATCATCCCGTACTCCACCGTATCTTCAGCACCCATGGCGGTAAATGCCTTCAGGTGCTGGTCGATAGGGCGGGGGCCCAGGTTGCAGCCGCCAGGCATAGCCACCTTGGCGGTGCCAAACCGGCCCAGCAGGGCTCCCAGAAAGTAGTAGCTTGCCCGCATCTGGCGGCTAAGCTCGTTAGGTACCTGGGTGGAGGTGATATGGGTAGTGTCGATCTCGTAGGTATTTTTATCAATCATGGACACATTGGCTCCCAGCTCGCTGAGGATCTGGAGGGAAACCATGACGTCGCTGATGGCGGGCAGGTTTTCAATGACACACTTCCCGGCTGCCAAAATGGTGGCAGGGAGAATGGCCACAGCTGCATTTTTGGCGCCGCTGATGGTTACTTCCCCATGCAACGCCTTGCCGCCTTTGATCACAAATTTTTCCAAAACAGTGACTCTCCTTTGAGTGCTGATGAAAGCACGTTCATACAGTGGGCGCACTTTTCATTCGAGTATTATATATCAGATTTCTCATTTTGAAAAGAGACATTCGTATTATTTGCACAAACTGTTAAAATATTATGAAGATTTCCTTGGTTTTTCCTCACAATCGCCCAAGAAAAAGCCAGACCCGGGGAGGTTTATCCTCAGGTCTGGCTTTCATCAGTGAGGGATCACTTGGCGGGTGCTCCCCCGAAAATATTCTTGGCGCTGATCAGGGCGCCGTTGTACCGGAATTCCAGGTGACAGTGGTTGCCGGTAGAGATACCGGTGGAGCCTACCGCCATGATGACCTGGCCTCTGGTTACCACATCCCCCGCCTTCACATAAAGCTGGGAGGCATGGGCGTAGAGGGTCTGCCAGCCGTTTCCGTGGTCGATAACCACATAGTTGCCGTAGCTCCAGTGAGAGGTGGCGGTGACCACCACGCCGCTTTCGCAAGCCATAACGTCGCTGCCGTAGGGGGCGCAGATATCGCTGCCGGTATGGTCGGACTGCATCCACCGGCTGACGTAGGTGTAGCCAGGCACCGGCCAGAGCCAGTTGCCGCCGCCGTAGGCTGCGATCATCCCGCTTGGCAGCTTGGTGCCCCGCTCCACAATGGCGGTAGTGGGTTCCACCAGGACTGCTTCGCTGATGATTTCCCGGCTGTTTTCCACTCCGTTCACATAGGTGATCTCGGCCACATACTCCTTCACGCCCTCCTGACCGGCCTGGATGGTCCGGCTCTCGCCGTAATCCATATCGTCATTGCTCCGGCTTTCGGTCTCGTAGGGGATGGGTTCGTGCCAGGTGACGGTGGCACATTCCACCAGTTCCAGGGCTCCCGCATCCTGACCTACCGCCAGCTTCTCCCCGGTGACCGGCTCGTAATACTGGTCAAACCCGTTGAGGGCGCAGAGTTCTTCCACGGTTATCCCATTTGTCTGGGCGATGGAAGCAAGGGTATCCCAGGACTGGACTGTATAATACCGGGTGGTGTCCTCCAGTGCCGTGATCATCTGGTTATAATCAATGATGGAACTGTTGAAGTAAACCCCGCTTTCATTCTCCCCATGTTCGATATTATGTACAAATGCTACATAGGCATCGGACATACTGGGATCCTGCTGCAGCTTCAGGAAGGTCTCGCTCTGTTCGGCCTCCTCCATCAGCTGGTCCATATACTGGGTCAGCCGCTGGTTATCCTCCTCGGTGACGATGCCGGCCAGCTCCCCGTCCACATAGACGGCCACGCCGTTCTGAATCTGGTCGCTGCTGGCCCGCAGGATGGCGTCGGTCATGGCGTTCTGGGACAGGATCGCCCCGTCCTGGGTGCCCTCGGTGGCCAGATGGAAGGACAGATCAATGGTCCACTCCTCGTCGCTCACGGTGCTGCCCATGGCCAGAAGCCCTTCCTTGGCGCTGTCAATACGGGCGCTCACTTCTTCCTTGGCGCCTTCGAAATCCTGCTGGGTCTGGACGTAGCCAATGGTCTGCCCGTTGACTTCCACTCCCAGGATAAAGCTGGTACCCAGCAGGCTCCTCACCGTTACGCAGAAGACTGCCAGGGCCGCTGCCGGTATGATATAGGCAAGGGTCCGTTTCCCCAGGGGCGCATACCGGATGATCCCCTGGATAAAATGTTCCCTGACGTTTTTCTTTTCTCCCTGGGCTCTGGCAGCCAGCTGCTCGGCCCGGATATTGTGAAGCCCCAGGGCGAACCGTCGGAAGGGGGCTGTTATCTCGGTGACAATGCCCCGCACCCCCCGCAGGATGGGCAGCACCAGCCGCCGGAGGAGGAGCATCGCTTCCCGAAAGACAAATTTTACAAACCGCTCCACCAGGCGGTAGCCCTGGAGGAGTGCATACTCGGTCCAGAACCCCAGCATATACAGGTTGTTGGTGAGCCGGGCCAGAAGGGGGAATTCGTGGATGCGGTAGTAGACCTTGGTCCACCGGGCCCGCACCTTTTCCCGCCGCTTATGGCGGCGGATCACCTTCCGGCACTGGCGGCGGCTGCGGCGGGCTGCAGCCTTCAGGTCAAAGCCTTTTTTCAGCCGCTCCATCTGTCGCCGTTCCTTTTCGGTCATCCCATTCCCTTGCTTTTCAGGGGAAGCGGTTTTCTGGTCCGCAACCGGAGCAGGAGTGTCAGCCAGGGCGACCGGCTGCTTTTTTTCTTCTTCCATAACACTCCTCCTTTCCCGGATTCAATGGTTCTAGTTTCATGTAGTCTCCCAATTTCGGAGCCCGGCCATGTCGCCGGGCAGTGGACTGGTCACCCCTACCCGGTTCTGGGTAAAAGGAAGGGTGAACTCCATCCTGGCACAGTGGAGGGCGTGCCGGCCTATCTCCCTGCGGCTGCCTCCATACAGGTCATCTCCCGCAAGCGGATGGCCCAGCCAGGAAAAATGGACCCGGATCTGATGGGTCCGGCCTGTGACCGGGATACATTTTACCAGGGACAAGCCCTCCCGGCATTCCAGGACCTGGTACCGGGTGATGCTGGACTTCCCTTCCGGGGTGACACACCGGCCGATAATGCTGTCCGGCCTGCGGCCCACCGGAGCGGAGATCTCCCCCTCCCCCAGAGGCAGCTCTCCCTCCACCACAGCCAGGTATTCCTTGGCTGCGCTGGCGGCCAGGAAAGGAGCGCTGAACCCATTCTGGGCACAGAGGACCAAGCCGCTGGTATTTCTGTCGATACGGTTGACCGGGCGGAACACCGCCGGGCAGCCCTTTGATTCCATATAATAGCGATAGCCGTTGGCCAGGGTCCCTCCCGGATAGTTCAGGGTAGGATGGACGGCGATCCCTGCCGGTTTATCCACCACCAGGGCAAAGGCATCCTCGTAGGCTACACGGAGAGGAATAGGCTGGGGCTCCACGCTGGTATCAGGCTCCGGAGGGAGCTGAAACACCACCTGCTGGCCGGGGCGAACCGGCGCATTGGCATGGACCGGCAGGCCGTCCAGGAAAAAGCCCGGGGTATGATATTTTACCGCCTTCATGGCGGCAGCGCTCATCCCACCGGTGCGGAGGAACTCCCGCAGGGTTTGCCCCTGAAATTGAGAAGGGACCTGCAAACGGATCTCCATGGGACAGCTTCCTCCCCTTTACGGCAATATGCTTGTATAGTATACCATAAAATCAAAATTTTGCAAACCCAGTTCCTGGGAGTAATAAAAGTTTCACAAAGCAAAAAACTGCCTGCCCCAAAGGGCAGGCAGCGGTTGATAAGATATAGCGGTTTAGTAAGCAATGCCCTGGGCAACCATGGCATCGGCCACCTTCAGGAAGCCGGCGCAGTTGGCGCCTACCATCAGGTTGCCTTCCTGGCCAACTTCCACAGAGGCGTCATAGGCGTTGTGGAAAATGTTCTTCATAATGGTCTGGAGCTTCTGGTCCACTTCCTCGAAGGTCCAGCTGAGCCGCTCGCTGTTCTGGCTCATCTCCAGACCGGAGGTGGCTACGCCGCCGGCGTTGGTAGCCTTGGCGGGTCCGTAGAGAATGCCGTTGGCCAGATAAACCTCAATGGCTTCGGGAGTGCTGGGCATATTGGCGCCCTCACAGACCACCTTGCAGCCGCCGGCCACCAGAGCCTTGGCGGATTCCTCGTCGATCTCGTTCTGGGTAGCGCAGGGCAGGGCAATGTGGCAGGGGATGGTCCAGATGCCCTTGCAGCCCTCATGGTAAGTAGCACCGGGATGGGTCTCGGCATACTCCTTGATCCGGCCACGGCGGACTTCCTTCAGATCCTTCACATAGGGCAGGTCAATGCCGTTGGGATCGTAGATATAACCGTTGGAGTCGGACAGGGCAACCACCTTGCCGCCCAGCTGGGTGGCCTTCTCGGTGGCGTAGATGGCCACGTTGCCGGAGCCGGAGATGACCACGGTCTTCCCCTTGAAGCTGTCGTTCTTCATGCAGTTGAGGGCTTCCTCGGTGAAGTAGCAGAGGCCGTAGCCGGTGGCCTCGGTGCGGACCAGGCTGCCGCCCCACTTGAGGCCCTTGCCGGTGAGCACGCCGGTGAACTCGTTCTTCAGCCGCTTGTACTGGCCGTACATATAACCGATCTCACGACCGCCCACGCCGATATCGCCGGCGGGCACGTCGGTGAACTGGCCGATGTGCTTGGAGACCTCAGTCATAAAGCTCTGGCAGAACAGCATGACCTCGATATCGCTCTTGCCCTTGGGATCAAAGTCAGAGCCGCCCTTGCCGCCGCCCATGGGCAGACCGGTGAGGCTGTTCTTGAAGATCTGCTCAAAGCCCAGGAACTTCAGCACAGAGGCGTTGACGGTGGGATGGAGCCGCAGGCCGCCTTTGTAGGGGCCGATGGCGCTGTTGAACTGGACACGGTAGCCACGGTTCACCTGGACCTTGCCGTTGTCATCCACCCAGGGCACACGGAAGAAGATCATCCGCTCGGGCTCCACGATACGCTCTACCACGCCGTTCTTCTCATACTCGGGGTGACGCTCCACCAGGGGCTGGATGCTCTCCAGCACTTCCCGGACAGCCTGCAGAAACTCGGGTTCGGCGGCGTTGCGGGCAGCCAGGCCCT